>CAXTFX010000024.1:0-18812 GCA_964243185.1 uncultured Chthoniobacterales bacterium | reverse complement strand
CATGTCGTGCAGGTCGCGCGCCAGGCGGTGGCGCTCCTCCAGCACCGCCCCGGCGCGGACGGCCTCGGTCAGCCGGGTCAGCTCCAAGGCCAGGGCGGACTTCATCTTCCCCGCATGAAGTTTGATTACGGCGTTCCAATCTCGCGGAGATAGGACGTTGGCCAAGAACGTCCGGGGCCTGATGCGTAAGGGGGTGGATAAAGCTCTCGATACGCTCAAAGCACCTTCCGAGCGAAAAACCCCGGAGGCGGTGCATGACGCCCGCAAGGGTTTCAAGCGTCTGCGCGCGCTCCTGCGGCTGGTGCAGCCTACGCTCGGGGGCAAGCGTTTCCGGCGGGAAGACCGGGTGTTCCGTGACGCGGGCCGTGCGCTCTCCGGGACGCGCGATGCCCAGGTGCTCATGGCCGCCTTCGACAGCCTGTTCAAACCCCGCGGTCAGGTCAGTCCGGGCGCCGCGGTGCGGGCACGCAGCAAACTGTCACACGATTGCGAGGGGGAAGCCCAGGTCGCCGCCCCGCTGGCGGGCGCGCCCCCGGTGGTCCCTGGATTGGAAGCCGTGCGGGACCGGCTGCACCACGCTTGGCCGTTCAAGGGCAATCACTGGCGTCACGTCGGCCACGGTCTGCGGGCAAGTTTCCGCGAGGGTCGCTGGGCGTTGAGACGCCTCCAGGCACGGCCTGATGACGACGCGGCTTGGCACGCCCTGCGCAAGCGGGTCAAGGACCTGGGCTACCAGTTGCGCGCCTTGCAGCCGCTGTGGCCCCGGTCGCTCAAAGGGATGGGACGCGACCTCAACGCTCTCGGGGAGGCGCTCGGCGATGACCACGATCTGGTCGTTCTGCGCGCCCGGCTGCTCGAACACCCGGCGCTTGGGGCCACCCTAGTGGATCTGGATGCGTTCGCCGCCGTGGTTGACCATCGCCGCGCCGCCCTGCACGCGCGGGCCAACACCATCGGCCGGCGAATCTACCGAGAGAAACCAGGCGACTTCGAGGACCGGCTGCGAAGCCTCTGGCAGGTCTCACAAAGGAAAAAACGTTTAGCCCGCACTTCGACCGAGAAGACGGCGTGAATGAACATGATGAAAACTGCCACCCTCACAGCCGAAACCTTGTCCCGGATGGACGCCTACTGGCGGGCCGCCAACTATTTGTCCGTTGGGCAAATCTATCTCTTCGACAACCCGTTGCTCAGGCGTCCGCTGACGCTCCCGGACGTGAAGCATATGCTCCTGGGTCACTGGGGCACGACCCCCGGGCAGAACTTCATCTACACGCACCTCAACCGGGTCATCAACAAATACGACCTCGACATGATCTACGTTTCCGGCCCCGGGCACGGCGGCCCGGCGGTGGTGAGCGGCACTTATCTAGAGGGGACCTACAGCGAGGTTTACCCCGACATCAGCCAGGATGAGGCTGGGCTACAGAGGCTCTTCCTCCAGTTTTCGTTTCCCGGCGGCATTCCCAGCCACGCTTCGCCGGAGACGCCCGGCTCGATCCACGAAGGCGGCGAGCTGGGTTATTCCCTCAGCCACTCGTTCGGGGCGACGTTCGACAATCCCGATCTCATCGTCGCCTGCGTAGTTGGCGACGGCGAGGCGGAAACCGGCCCGCTGGCCACGGCATGGCATTCCAACAAGTTCCTCGATCCGGCCACCGACGGCGCGGTGCTACCCATCCTGCACCTCAATGGCTACAAGATCGCCAACCCGACCGTGCTCGCCCGGATCACCCGCGAGGAACTGGAGCAGTTATTCCGCGGCTATGGGTGGACGCCCCTGTTCGTCGAGGGTCACGAGCCCGCGCTCATGCACGAACTCATGGCCGCCACGCTCGACACGGCGGTGGAGCAGATCAAAGCGATCCAGCAGGACGCCCGCGTCCACGGCAACCTCACGCGCCCGCGCTGGCCGATGATCGTGCTCAACTCCCCCAAGGGCTGGACGGGGCCGAAGGTCGTGGACGGCCGGCAGATCGAAGGCACCTTCCGGTCCCACCAGGTGCCGCTCTCCGACCCGGCCGCCCATCCCGAGCACCTCCAGTTGCTGGAGGGCTGGCTAAAGAGCTACCGCCCGGAGGAACTCTTCGACGCAGAGGGCCGCCTCAAGCCGGAACTCGCCGAACTCGCCCCCCGGGGCAACCGACGCATGGGTGCCAACCCCCACGCCAACGGCGGCTTGCTCCTGCGCGATCTGCGGATGCCGGACTTCCGCGACTACGCCGTGGACGTGCCCGCGCCGGGCGTGCGCGGCATCGGCGACACGCACGTGCTCGGCGGCTTCCTGCGCGACGTGGTGAGCCGCAACGAGGCGCAACGCAACTTCCGGGTCTTCGGCCCGGACGAGACTCTCTCCAACGGCCTGGAAGCCCTCTTTGAAGTGACCCAGCGCCAATGGGACGCCGCCACCGCGCCGAACGACGAGTTCCTCGCGCCCACCGGCCGCGTGATGGAGATGCTCAGCGAACACCAGTGCGAGGGCTGGCTCGAAGGCTATTTACTCACCGGGCGGCACGGCCTTTTCAATTGCTACGAAGCGTTCATCCACATCGTGGACTCGATGTTTAACCAGCACGCCAAATGGCTGAAAACGACCCGCCACATCCCGTGGCGCCGGCCCATCGCGTCGTTGAACTACCTGCTGGCCTCGCACGTGTGGCGGCAGGATCACAACGGCTTCACGCACCAAGACCCCGGCTTCATTGATCACGTCGTCAACAAGAAGGCAGAGGTCGTGCGCGTTTACCTGCCGCCCGACGCCAACTGTCTGTTATCCGTGACCGACCACTGCCTGCGCAGTCGCCAATACGTCAACGTCGTGATCGCGGGTAAACACCCCGCGCCTCAATGGTTGACGATGGACGCCGCCGTCAAGCATTGCACGGAAGGCATTGGCATCTGGCAGTGGGCCAGCAACGACCAGAACGCCGCGTCGCCCGATGTGGTTATGGCGTGCTGCGGCGACGTGCCCACGCTGGAAACCCTCGCTGCCGTCTCCATCATGCGGGAGCATCTTCCTGACCTGAAAATCCGGGTCGTCAACGTCGTAGACCTGATGCGGCTGGAGCCGAAGAGCGAGCACTCCCACGGGTTGAGCGACGTGGATTTTGACCAACTCTTCACCAAAGCTCGCCCCGTCATCTTCGCCTTCCACGCCTACCCGTGGCTCATCCACCGGCTGACGTATCGCCGCGCGAACCACCACAACATCCACGTCCGCGGCTACAAGGAAGAGGGCACCATCACCACGCCCTTTGACATGACGGTGCTCAACGAACTGGACCGCTTCCACCTCGTGATGGACGCCATTGACCGCCTGCCGGGGACCGGCGGCCCGGGGATCTATCTCCGGCAGCAACTCTCCGACAAGCTGCTCGACCACAAGCAATACATCCGCCGGCATGGTCAGGATATGCCCGAGATCCGCGACTGGAAATGGGGCCAATTTCAATGAACGCGCAACCCCTCGTCGCCGACGACAAGGGCCTGCTCGCGATGGATGAAAGCAACCCAACCTTCGACAAGCGGTTCGCCGAGTTGGGCATCCCCCAAACCGTGGAGGCCCGGCGTGCCTTCAGGGAGTGGATCGTGTCCACACCCGGTCTCGGGGAATCCATCAGCGGCGCAATTCTCTACGAGGAAACTATCCGCCAGCGAAAACAGGATGGCATTTCCTTCGTCAAAGTCATCGGCGACGCTGGCATCATCCCCGGCATCAAGGTGGACGGCGGCGCCAAGGACCTCGCCAGGCACCCCGGCGAGAAGATCACCGAAGGTCTGGACGGCCTGCGTGAACGCCTGACGGAATACGCCCGGTTGGGCGCCCGTTTCGCCAAGTGGCGCGCGGTGATCACCGTGGGCGAGGACATTCCCAGCCGGGGTTGCATCGAGGCCAACGCCGGCGCGTTGGCCCTCTACGCCGCGCTTTGCCAGAAGGTCGGGCTCGTGCCCATCGTCGAGCCGGAGGTCCTCATGGACGGCGAGCATACGCTGGAGCGTTGCGGCGAGGTGACGGCGGAGGTCCTGCGGGTGGTTTTCGCGCAGCTCCGCACGCAACGGGTGATGTTGGAGGGCATGATCCTGAAACCCAACATGGTGCTTCCCGGGTTGACCTGCCCCAAACAGGCCACGGCCGAGGAAGTCGCCGACGCCACGGTGCGATGTTTCCTGCGGGTCGTCCCCGCGGCCGTGCCGGGGATCGCCTTCCTGTCGGGCGGACAATCCGGTGAACTCGCCTCGGCCCGGCTGAACGCGATGAACGTTCGCTTCAAGTCAAAGATGCCTTGGGCGTTGACCTTCTCGTTTTCCCGCGCCCTCCAGCAAACGGCCCTGGAGACTTGGCGGGGAGAACCGGCGAACGTTTCGGCGGCTCAAAACGCGCTCTCTCATCGGGCCAGGTGCAACCGGTCGGCACGTCGTGGCGCATACGATGCCGCCATGGAAACGGCGTGAGGATGACTCCTCCTAAACTCGGAGATGGAGAACGCCGATGAACGGTTTCCAGTTGCAACGCCTCGGGCTGTTAATAGAACCCGAACCTGGAAACCCGCATGAGGTGGAAGGGGTCCTCAACCCGGCCGCCGTGCGCGGCCCGGACGGTCAGCTTTACCTTTTTCCCGTCTCGTTGCGCGGGGCAACTACTCGCGCATCGGCATCGCCCGGGTTTTGTTCAACGAGGCGGGCGACCCGTGCGGGGTCGAGCGGCTAGGCATCGCGCTGGAGCCGGAAGCCGACTACGAGCGGCGGCTGGACGGGGGCGGGGGTTGCGAGGACCCGAGGATCACGTTTGTCGAACCCCTCGGGCATTACGTGATGACCTACACGGCGTTTTCGCCGCGCGGCCCGCGGATTGCCCTGGCGATGTCGGAGGACTTGTTTCATTGGGAGCGGATCGGGCTGGCAACGTTTGAGCCGTATCATGGGATAGACTTCGTCAACGTGGCCAACAAGGACGCCAGCATTTTCCCGGTCGCCATCCCCAACCACTGCGGGAAGATGCAGTTGGGCCTGCTCCACCGCCCGCTTTTCGCGGGCACGCGGCCCGAGGACACCGCCTGTGAAAGCGGTTGCCGCCTGGTAGACTGTGACCGGGAAAGCATCTGGATTTCCTACTGCCCGATGCCGCCGGAGGGGCTCGAACCGCATCGTCCCGGTTTGTTTAATTCTCATCACCGGTTGGTGACACCGGTGTCACCTTGGGAGACTCTGAAGATTGGTGGCGGCGCCCCGCCCATGCTGACCCGCCACGGCTGGCTGAGCCTCTATCACGGCGTGAGCAAGATGGCGGAGCCAAGCATTGACGGACGGGGACTGCGTTACTCGGCCGGGGTGATGGTGCTCTCAGAGAAGCATCCGCACGTCATTCGCTACCGGTCGCCCGAGCCGGTGTTGGCCCCGGAGTCGCCGGAAGAACTACGGGGGACCATCGCCAACGTCGTCTTCCCAACCGGCATTGACCGGCGCGACGACCTCGGCACGCCGGACCGCTTCGACGTTTACTACGGCATGGCGGACAGCCGTATTGGCGTGGCCCGGCTTGACGTGCCGGAACACCTTCCGCCCGGGGCACCCACCGACACCGTGGACGAAATGTTTAGCATCTCACCACCGGTGCAGGCACTCCCGGTCCCGCCTCCGGATGTTCGCTGGAAGGATGAAAGACTAACCAAGGTCTGAAGGCGGAAACTCATCGACAGCATATTCGTATGTCATAGCCAGCGTCCTCACTGGAGGTATGATGCTTTCCAAGCGGACCGTGGGGGCGAACGCTCGTAATTTTCGGCGATGCTATGGATGCGTGCCTGGTCGCCAACGTCACCGTCAAGCTCGTAGTGATGAAATGTCGCGTGCCCGCAGTAGCATAACGGAGGTAAATGAGATGGCTGAGTGATGCACTCATGAATTTTTGGCTAACCGGCGGCAAAAGTCAGGGCGGCCCGCGCGAGCACGATCTCCTCGTCCGTGGGGATGACCCGGACCGTGACGCGGCTGTCGGCCCTTGAAATCCGGGGGGCGTTGGATGCGTTCCGGGCGGAATCGAGGTGCAGGCCGAGGAAATCGAGGCTTTCGCAGGTTCGGGCGCGGATCGGCGGGGCGTTTTCCCCGATGCCGCCGGCGAAGACAAGCGTGTCCAGCCCGCCGAGGGCGGCGGCGAAGCTGCCGATCCATTTGCGCGTCGCGTAGCAGAACAGGGCAATGGTATCCGCCGCGCGGGGTCGTCGGCCTCGGCGGCAAGCAAGTCGCGAACGTCGGAACTCGTTTCCGAGATGCCCAGCAGGCCGGAGTGGTGGTTAACCAGGTCGTTGAAACCTTCCGCGGTCATTCCCTCGGTCCGCGCGAGGTAGGGGAACAGGCCAGGGTCGAGGTCGCCGCTGCGGGTGCTCATGGGCAGGCCGGCGGCGGGGGTGAAGCCCATGCTGGTATCGAGACACCGGCCGTCGCGGACCGCGGCTATGCTCGCGCCGTTGCCGAGATGCGCCAGGATCACCCGGCCGTTGGCCGCCGCTTCGCCGTCCAGTCGGCGCAACTCCCCGAGCAGGAACTCGTAGGACAGGCCGTGGAACCCATATCGCCGGACTCCCCATGCCTCGTAGTGGCGCGGGATGGGCAGCAGCCGGGCAACGCGCGGCAAGGTGGCGTGAAACGCGGTGTCGAAGCAGGCGACCTGCGGCAACCCGGGGAAACGTTCTCCAAACGTGCGGATCATCCCGATCTCCGCCGGAAGGTGGTCGGGGTCCATCGGGGCGAGGCGTTGGAGTTCGTCGAGCAACTCCGGCGTCACCCGCTGGGGTTCCTGGAGGTTCGGACCGCCATGCACGAGGCGGTGGGCGACGACCGTGACCGTGGAGAATTCGGGCCGAATGGCGAGCCGGTCGAGCAGGTTCCGGGTCGCTGACTCCGGGTTGTCTGAGGGGAACGGTTGGGAGTCGGTTTGCCCCGCCGCGGTTTTGAAACCGAGCGTCGTGCCGGGTGAGCCAAGTCGTTCCACGCCGCCGGACAGCGCGCGTTCGGGAGGTTCGCCGCCGGTGAAGAACGCGAACTTCACACTCGACGAGCCGACGTTCATCGTGAGCACGCGCGCCGCGCTGCCCGGCTCGACCGCGGCTGGGGGATGGGTCATGGCGGGCATGGAGGTTCAACGACACCGGAGCGTAGGCACATGGTTCGACGTTAGCACCGGCTGGCGCGCTCGGAATCACGATGCGCGGTCCTGCAATGGCCAAGGCCCAGCCTGCGGGGGGTGTCTGGACCGGGGCTTTGCCTGTCACCCGCGGCTGGGTCCCGGCCTGGTCCCTCCCGAGCCGGCGCTAAATGGAGCTTACCTCCCCGGTGCGAGCCTCCCACCAAAATCATTGACCCAGTGGAACGGGCATCGGCCAGTTCCTGTTCCGAGACCCCGAGGCGGACCTGGAGCACGGCGCGGCGGGAGTGAACAGCATCAGCCACGACATCCTCAGCCGCGATGGTAAAGGGTTTTAGGACGGCGGAAAAGGGTTGGCTAATAGGTGTTTGAACGAGCCCTTGGGGGCATTCCTCTGGCTGCCCGTAGGAATCAAGGCTTTAGCGCAGGTCCCCGGAAAACGAGGCCGGCCAGAGGCATGATCCATCCGTAGGAAAGGATCGTTGTCCGATGAGGGGCTGACAGCACAAAAAACGGAAAATCAGATGATCGTTGACCCGACCATAATTTGATCATTGACGGCCCATCGGGTGGAGCGCACGGCACAACGGAAGGAAATCATCCATGGGATAACCCATGATGAAACAGTCGGGTTGGGTCGTGCAGCTCCATAGCCTGTGACTATCGAATAAGGCGCAGGAGGCATTAGTCCAAACTTCGCGGACGGGCCATCGTTCTGGGGACGCACAAATGCACACCATTCAGTCCTAGTTTGCCTTCATTTTCTGTCTAGCCAGCATAGGGTTTGCCATCCGAGGGTGACATTCCTGGTCACCCCCGTGGCTATGCCTTCAATGCATTCGAGTCCGCACGCAACAAAGCGATGGAACCCCAGATTTCGCGAGTCCCGTTCCTCTCCGCGTTCGCGGACTACGTCCACGATCAACGGGACGTCATCGACCATTTGTGGATGAAGCTGGTCAGGGAAAGCCCGGACGTGCCGGGTGCGCTGCACATTTCCCAGGAGGCGTTGCAGGATCATGTGCCGGGGCTCATTGACGATCTGGTCGGACGATTGCGAACGGAACAGGAGGGACCCGAGGATGGAGCGTCCGACCACTCCAGGAGCCACGGCCACGACCGATGGAAGGCGGGTTACAACATCTCGGAACTGATCTGGGAGATTTACATCATCAAGCGGGTCCTGAAACGGTCCGTGCTCGTGAGGTTTGCGCACGAACACCCCGAATACCCGGCGGAGGACGGCGCGAAGGCAGAGTTGCTCATCAGCGACTTCTTCCACCGCCCCACCTGCGATTCCGTCGGACAGTTCATCAAGGAGCAGCAGCGCGTGGTGCAAGAAAAAAACGAGGCGCTCCAGCAGACTAACGAAGCCCGCCAGCGACTCACCCGCACCGTCTCGCACGAGCTGTGCAACGTCCTGAACGCGCTAACCCTGGCGATCACCCTCCTGGAGGAGGAGGTGAATGGGGAAGAGCGGCGGGAAACGACGCTGATTTGCTCGCGGATGCTGGCAGACATGAGCCAGATCTTGAACGATCTGCTCGGCTTCTCCGCGCTGGTCGCCGGGCGCTCGCAGTTATCGCTAGAACGCATCTCGCTCCCGGTCTTGTTCGAGGAGATCGTGTCCCGATGGCGGCCCGTAGCCGAGGAAAACGGGCTGACCTTTGAACGAAACTGTGACCCGGCGCTTGGGGAAATCCATAGCGACAAGCTGAAGCTCAAACAGATCGCCGGGAACATCCTTTCCAACGCGGTGAAATAACGCAAGCCGGCACAAAGTGGAACCGTCAGCCTCTCCTTCTTCACCGCCGGCAGGACCGATTGGAAGATGGTGGTGGCAGATGCCGGCGTCGGGATCGCCCGGGAGGATTTGGAACTTCTCTTCGGAGAGTTCAACCGCATCCGGCCGAACAGCGCGGTCACCGGCACCGGCCTTGGCTTGGCCGTCTGCAAAGATTTTGCCGAACTGCTCGGGGGACGAATCGAGGTGGTCTCCGAGGCAGAGCAAGGCGCCCGTTTTGAGGTCACCCTGCCATTGAACGGAAACGTGGCTGCCGTCAGCGAAAACCCCGGCGTTACGACACATCATTTATGACAAAGACTGTAAGCCAGGAGGTCAGATTGGCCTCCCGCCCCAAGGGATTTCCGAGTGCGGAGAATTTCACCTTGGCCCAAGTTGAACTGGAACCCCTGAAAGATCAGGAGGTGCTGGTTCGCAACCTTTTCATGTCGGTGGACCCCTATATGCGGGGCCGCATGAACGAAGGGAAATCGTATGTGTCGCCTTTCACGCTGGGCAAATCACTGGAAGGGGGCGCCGTCGGCGAGGTCGTCGAGTCACGGGCCGTGAGGTTTAAAACAGCTGAATAAGCTGCTGGTCAAAGCCCAAGACAAAGCCAAGAAATTGAAGGACGAATATGTAAGCGTTGAACATCTCGTTCTCGCCATGTTCGATGAAGCCCCGGGCACCGGCATGGGCAAGGTCTTCAAAGCCCTGCACGTTCACCGTGATGATTTCCTCAAAGCCCTCACCGAGGTGCGCGGCAACCAGCGCGTGACCAGCGCGAATCCCGAGGCCACCTACGAAGCACTGGAAAAATACGGGCGCGACCTGACGAAGCTGGCGCAACAGAACAAGCTCGACCCGGTTATCGGTCGCGACGCCGAGATTCGCCGCTGCATCCAGGTGCTGAGCCGTCGCACGAAGAACAACCCCGTGCTCATCGGCGAGCCGGGCGTGGGCAAGACGGCCATCGTCGAGGGTTTGGCGCGCCGCATCGTGGCGGGCGACGTGCCCGACAGCCTCAAGGACAAGCGCCTCATTTCGCTCGACCTCGCCGCGATCATCGCCGGCGCGAAGTTCCGGGGTGAGTTCGAGGAACGTCTCAAGGCCGTGCTCCAGGAGGTCGTCAAGGCGGAGGGTCAGGTCATTCTCTTCATTGACGAGATCCACACAATGGTCGGCGCAGGTGCGGCCGAGGGCTTCATGGACGCCGGCAATATGCTCGAGCCCATGCTCGCGCGCGGCGAGTTGCACTGCATCGGCGCGACCACGTTGGACGAGCATCGCAAGCACATCGAGAAGGACGCCGCCCTGGAGCGGCGCTTCCAACCGGTGCTGGTCAACGAGCCGAGCGTGGAGGACACCATCTCCATCCTGCGTGGCTTGCGCGAGCGTTACGAGTTGCACCACGGCGTGCGCATCCAGGACGGCGCGCGCGTGGCCGCCGCGCAGCTTTCCCAGCGATACATCTCGGATCGGTTCCTGCCGGATAAAGCCATTGACCTGATTGACGAAGCGGCGGCGAAACTGCGCACCGAGATGGAATCCATGCCCGAGGAACTTGAGGGCTTGGAACGCCGGCTGATGCAGCTTGAAATCGAGCGCGAGGCGTTGCGCCGGGAGAAGGACAAAGCGAGTAAGGAACGACTCAAGACGCTGGAGAAAGAACTGGCCGAGATCAAGAGCCAGCGGGACGCTTTGAAGGCTCGCTGGGAGGGTGAAAAGCGCGCTTTGGAGGAGATACAGAAACGTAGTGCTCTTCGATGAAATAGAAAAGGCGCACGCCGACGTGTTCAACGTGCTCCTGCAAGTCCTCGACGACGGCCGCATCACCGACGGCCAGGGGCGCACGGTTGACTTCAAGAATGCCGTCATCATCATGACCTCCAACTTGGGCAGCCCCCGGCTGATCGAGGACGCGAGCGACACGGGCGAGATCGCGGAGCCTGTGCACGGGAAAGTCATGGCAGAACTACGCGCCCATTTCCGGCCCGAGTTCCTCAACCGGGTGGACGACATCGTGCTCTTCCGGCCGCTTACGCTGGCCGAGTCGAAGCGCATCGTGGACCTTCAACTCGACCTTCTGCGCTCGCGGCTCGCGGAGCGTCACATTGATATTCACCTCACCGACGCGGCGAAGGAGCACATCGCCCGGGGAGCCTACGACCCGGTGTATGGGGCGCGCCCGTTGAAGCGGTTCATCCAGCGCCACGTCGAAACCCCGCTCCCGCGCAAGCTCATCGCCGGCCAGATCACCGATGGCAGCCAAGTCCGTGTGGAATTCGAGGCCGGGGGAACTAGTGTTCGCGTCAACGGCGCTCAAGTTAGCCGCATGATTTTAAGCTGGCCGCGCCACCGTGGTTCAGCATGGCCGTGGAAGGCGTGCATCAAGCCTTGAGAACGTATCCCCCACCAATTCGTCGTCACCTGAGAATACTTTCGCCATGCCCCCCACGCCACACGTTGAGAAACACTTCTCGGGGAGCGAAACCGTGCGCGACGTCGTCATCGGGATGGCCGACGGCCTCACCGTCCCCTTCGCGCTGGCGGCCGGGATCTCCGGGGCGCTGGCATCCACGCACATCGTGGTCACGGCCGGTCTGGCCGAGGTCGCGGCGGGTTCCATCGCGATGGGCCTCGGCGGGTTCCTGGCCGCCCGGGGTGACGCCGAGCATTACCAGAGCGAACTCCGGCGCGAGGAGCGCGAGATCGTGGAGGTGCCCGAGGCCGAGGCGCAGGAGATCGTGGACCTGTTCAAAGGCTACGGACTGACGGCGGAGGAAGCCGCGCCGGTGGTGGCCGCCCTGCGGCGCGAGCCGGCGGCGTGGCGGGAGTTCATGATGCGCTTCGAACTCGGCCTGGAGGCACCGGACCCGCGGCGTGCGCTCCGCAGCGCGGGGACCATCGCGGGTTCCTACGTTGTCGGCGGCATGATCCCGCTCTTGCCCTATATGCTGGCCGGCGACGCGCACACGGCGCTCATCGTCTCGTGCGTCGTGACGCTCCTGGCGCTGGCGGTGTTCGGGTTCGTGAAGGGGCACTTCACCGGCGCCTCGAAGGTCAAGAGCGCCTGGCAGACCACCCTGGTCGGCAGCCTCGCGGCCGCGGTCGCTTTTGGCATTGCGAAGCTGATTTCGTGATGCGGGTGGAAACGACCCGTTCGCCCGACACCCGTTGCCGCACCCATCTTTTGAACCGATGATTTCCAAACTGCCACGATGGGTTTGGGCCGGGGCGTGGGCACTCGCGTTCATCGCGGGCATGGTCAACGTCGTCGGCCTGCTCGGCTTTGCGCACCAGTCGGTCACGCACCTGACGGGCACCACGTCCCTGCTGGCGGCGGCCCTGGCGTCGCTCGACTTTTCGGCCGCGTGGCACTTCGCCGCCATTCTCGGCTCCTTCGTGGCGGGCACCGTGTGCAGCGGCTTTCTCATTCAGGACAGCACCCTCCAGCTCGGACGTCGTTACGGCGTGGCCCTGTTCCTGGAGTCTCTGCTGCTTTGCGGCGCGGTCCCGCTGCTCGGTCGCCATCACATCTTCGGCCTTTACTGCGCCTCGTGCGCCTGCGGCCTCCAGAACGCGATGGTGAGCACTTACAGCGGCACGGTGGTGCGCACCACGCACCTTTCCGGGATGTTCACCGACCTCGGCATCTTTCTCGGCCATGCCCTGCGGGGCCTCCCGGTTGATCGGCGCAGGCTGCGCCTTTGTTATCTGATCATCTCGGCGTTCCTGGCCGGCGGGGTGGCCGGTGCTTTTGCGTTCAGTCGTCTGGGCTACTCCACGCTCTTCATTCCTGGTGGTCTCACGGCCTCTGCGGCTCTGACGTATGGCTTCTACGAGCTGCGCAATAACCGCAACGGGGTTGCCCCGGCGCGGGGGGAGGGCTTGCGATCATGAACCACCTGCCAAAATTCCCTGGATCAGTCCCGGCCGCGAAGTTTGCGGATAAGTCCATCCACTTTTCCCCGGTCCTTGCCGAGGTGGCTCAGTTGGAGCAGAGCGAAGTTTATCCCCGGCTGAAAACTAAACCGGAAGGTTTGAATGATGAAAACGCCGCCGGCCGCTTGGCGGAAGTCGGCCCGAACGTGGTAGCTGCGGGCAAGCACCGCGGCTGGCCTTGGCGGTTGTTCAACGCCACGCGCAATCCGCTGGTCATCCTGTTGACCGTGCTCGCGGTGATCTCGTTCGCCACGGGGGACGCGCGGGCCGGCACCGTGATGGCCCTGATGGTGACCCTCGGCGTGTTGCTGCGCTTCGTGCAGGAGGGCCGCGCGGACGCCGCGGCGGAGCGGCTCAAGGCGATGATCAACGTCACCGCGACGGTGGTGCGCGGCGGCCGGGAGGAGGAAATCCCCCTCCGCCAACTGGTGCCAGGCGACGTGATCAAGCTCTCGGCCGGCGACATGATCCCGGCCGACGTGCGGCTCGTTGCGGCGAAAGACCTGTTCATCTCCCAGGGCACGTTGACCGGCGAGTCCCTGCCCGTGGAGAAGCTGGACCGGCGGGAAACGCGGGCGGGCATCCCGCCGCTGGAGTTGGCGAACATTTGCTTCCTCGGCACCAGCGTCGAAAGCGGCGCGGCCACGGCCGTGATCCTGACAACGGGCGCCCAAACCTACTTCGGCAGCATGGCCGGCAGCATGGTCGGCCGCGCGGAACCAACCAGCTTCGACCGGGGGATGCAGGGCTTCACCTGGCTGATGATCCGCTTCATGGCGGTGATGGTGCCGATGGTGTTTCTCATCAACGGCTTCACCAAGGGTAACTGGCGAGAAGCTTTCTTCTTCTCCATCGCCGTGGCGGTCGGCCTGACGCCGGAGATGCTGCCGATGATCGTCTCCGTTTGCTTGTCCAAGGGCGCCCTGGCGATGGCCAAGAAGAAGGTCATCGTCAAGCAACTCAACGCCATCCAGAACTTCGGCGCGATGGATGTGCTTTGCACCGACAAGACGGGCACTTTGACGATGGATCAGGTGATCCTCCAACGGCATTGCGATGTGATGCGAAAGGAGGATGCCGCCGTGTTGCTCGACGCCTATCTCATCGCGCATTTTCAGACGGGCTTGAAAAACGTGCTCGACCGCGCGGTGTTGAGCCACCGCGACGCGCACGAAGACCTCATCGTCGGATATACGAAGGTGGATGAGATCCCCTTCGACTTCGTGCGTCGCATGATGTCAGTGCTAGTGGCGCAACCGGACGGGGACCACCAACTGTTGACCAAGGGCGCCCCCGAGGCCGTGTTCCCGTGCTGCAAGTTCTATGAGTTGGACGGCGAAGTGCTGCCGCTGGCGCCGGCCCGCGCCGCGGAGTTGGTTAAACACTACGAAGAACTCAACGCCGAAGGTTTTCGAGTGCTTGCCGTCGCCCACCGGCACCTCGAAACAGTCTCGACGATCTCCAAGGCGGACGAGTGCGAGCTGATCCTCAAGGGCTACATCGCCTTCCTCGATCCCCCCAAGGACTCTGCCGGCAAGGCGATCACCGCGCTGCAAAACCACGGTCTCACCGTCAAAGTCCTCACCGGTGACAACGACCTCGTGACGCGCAACGTCTGCCGGCAGGTCGGCCTCAACGCCGACGATATCCTCCTCGGCGGCAAGGTCGAAACCATGACCGACGTTGAACTCGCGGCGGCCGTCGAGGGCGCCCACGTTTTTGCCCGACTCTCGCCCGCGCACAAACAGCGCATCATCCGCGCCCTTCAGCAACGGGGCCACGTCGTCGGCTTCATGGGCGACGGCATCAACGACGCCCCGGCGCTGCACGTCGCCGATGTGGGCATCTCCGTGGATTCCGCCGTGGACATCGCCAAGGCCGCGGCGGCCGTCATCCTCTTGGAAAAGGACCTCACGGTGCTCGACGACGGCGTCATCGAGGGGCGCAAGGTGTTCGTCAACATCCTCAAATACGTCCGCATGGGCGCCAGCTCGAACTTCGGCAACATGTTCAGCGTGCTTGGGGCGAGCGCGTTCCTGCCGTTCATCCCGCTGGCGCCCATCCAGGTGCTGACCAACAACCTGCTCTACGACTTCTCGCAGGTGCCCATCCCCACAGACACCGTCGGCCCGGAGCAGATCGCCAAGCCCCGTCCCTGGGACCTCGGCGGCATCAAGAAGTTCGTGTTCTTCATCGGTCCGACCAGCTCAATCTTCGACTACACGACCTTTTTCGTGATGCTCTACGTCTTCGGGTGTTGGGACCCTGGCCGTGCCTCGCTCTTTCAAACCGGCTGGTTCGTTGAGTCACTTGTCACGCAGACGTTGATCGTTCACGTCATCCGCACAAACAGAATCCCGTTTATTCAGGGGCGTGCGAGTTGGCAACTCACGATGACCACGCTGGCCATCATGGGGATCGCAGCCTGGTTACCTTATTCACCTTTGGCTCCAGCACTCGGGTTCACCGCGTTGCCGCCGCTCTACTGGCCAATCCTGCTCGCAACGCTGCTCTGTTACGTCGTCCTCACCCAGGTGGTGAAGATGTGGCTGATCCGCAAAATGTGGATCTGACCATCCTCAAAATCCACGATTACGACCGGGTCAGTTGTACGGATTCACCATGAGCGACCAGCGCGCCAACTCCGTCATCCCAGCCGTCGGGAATACCTTGGGCGTTTTTCGACATCGGTCGTTTCTGCTCTTCTGGATCGGTGCGTGCATCTCCAACACCGGGAACTGGACGGAAAACGCGGCCCAGAGCTGGGCGGTAACAAGTCAGACGGTAGGAAATCCGCACCAGGGCCCCTACGTCGAGATGCTCCAGTTCGCGGATTTCTGTCCGGTGCTCATCCTGGCGCTGGTGGCGGGCGTGATCTCGGACCGGGTTAACCGCAAGACGTGGCTCATCATTCTGCAAGCGGGGGCCGGTGTGCTCGGCGCGGGGCTGGCGGTCGCGGCGTTCATGGGCAAAGCGACACTGTTCATCGTGATTATTTTCACGTTTCTGGAAGGGATCGTGTGGGCACTGAACGGGCCGGTGTTTCTGGCGATGGTGCCGAGTCTGGTTCCAAAGGACGTGTTGGATCGTGCTCTCGCGTTGAACTTCATCCAGTTCAACATGGCTCGGCTTTGTGGGCCGATGTTGGCGGCGGCGATCATCGCGGTCGCCGGGGTTGCTGGGCCTTTGCGTTGAACGCTTGCACCTTCATTCCGCTGCTGCTGGTGCTCTTATACGCCATTCCGAATACCCCCAAACCGCAACGCACCGAGATGACCTCAATGCGGGAGGACATCCGTGAGGGTTTGAGATTTGTGTGGAATCACCAAGGCACGAGGCGACTGACGATCATGGGCTTGATCTTCATGTTTCTGAGCGCGCCGTTGCAGGGACTGCTGCCCGTGTTTGCGCAAAGCGTGCTCAAAGGTGGACCAGGGCTGTTCGGGCTAATGCTTTCGGCGATCGGACTGGGGTCGATCTTGGGGGCTTTCCTGCTTTCCTACATCCCTTCCTACTAACCCGCGTCACCATTTGATCCCGCTCGCCATGTGCGTTTTTGCGGCCATCGGTCTGGCTTTCAGTCTCTCCACGGTGCCGGCATTAAGCCTCATCATTCTCGTGGCCTGCGGGACGTGCTGGCTGCTGAGTCTGAATTCGAGCAATACTGCCAATCAGCTTTTAGCTACCGATGCGAATCGCGGACGTGTGCTTTCGGTGATGCTTCTTGCACAGCAGGGAGGTATGCCCCTGGGCCACCTCTTCGCTGGCTATCTCACTCATTATATGTCCGCGGAGTGGGTGCTGCGACTGATGCTCGGGACGCTCCTGGTGGTAATGCCGTTGTTCCTCTTCCGGCGTGAACCCGCCATTGACAGTATGTCCCGCCGACATCTGGGCAAACTGCCCTTTCGACAAGCCGTCTGGGAAGCGCTCACCGCTTCCTCCCATCGCCCCGCCTGTCCGGGTGAGATTTGCTTGGACGCGAAAGAGAAGGTGCCCTCGCTCTCCTGATACCCGTCACGCTGATCTCCAGTGTTCCAAGGGATAGCTAGTTTTTGTGCGCCAAACACCCCACCGACTTCCGCTTTGATGGCCCGGGTCCGTGAGCTAAAGAGGCTGTTGACTATGAGAGAGACCAAGATGCCAGCGAAGAGCGGCCGCACCGCCGCTGCGTCCCCCGGGATGGCCGTTGATTCGATCTGCGGCATGGAAGTCGAGCAAGCCTCGGCCCTGAGCGCGGACAAAGACGGGGAAACCTTCTACTTCTGTAGCGCCGGGTGCCGGGCGAAATTTCAGAGTCAGTCGTGCATGCCGAAGAGCATGACGCGCACGACTGCTGCCATTCCCACGCTGCGCCCTCCACGCCAGCCGTGGCCAAAGAACCCTACCCTTCCTGCTGCGGCGGCTCGCACGGCGGGACGGCCATAGCCACCAAGCCGTCCTCACAAACTGTCACGGCAAGAAAATACTCTTGCCCGATGCACCGCGAGGTGTTGAGTGACCGGCCGGAAAACTGCCCCAAGTGCGGCATGGCGATGGAGCCGGTATCGCCGGTTCCCACGGCGTCGAGTGAGACCATCTACACCTGTCCGATGCACCCGCAGATTGAGCAGGACCATCCGGGCGACTGCCCGATCTGTGGCATGGCCCTAGAGCCGAAGACCATCGCGGTGGCGGGAAGCGGCGCGGAGGACAGCGCCGAATTGACTAACATGACTCGCCGGCTCTGGATTGGGGCAGCCCTGACCTTGCCCGTGTTCCTGCTGGCGATGTCGCACCTGCTCCCGCACGCCGCAGAGTGGTTGTCCGGCAACGTCTCCCGTTGGGTGCAGTTCGCCCTTTCGACCCCGGTCGTGCTCCGGGCGGGCTGGCCGTTCTTCGTGCGCGGGTGGCGCTCGGTTCTCACCGGGCACCTGAATATGTTCACGCTCATCGCCCTCGGCGTCGGCACCGCCTCCAGCTTCAGCGCTGTGGCGATGCTCCCGCCCGGGGTGTTTCCAATCTCATTTTCCCACCGCGACATGGGCATGGGCGCGGAGAGCGGCAAGATCGCAAGGATCTGCTCCTTCCAGTGGATGTTCTCAGCGGTGAGGTTAGCGATGTCGGTTTGGCTTCCCCCCGTCGCCCAGAGCATCTCGTAACAGGCTTGCCGCTCGGGGTTGTTTGCCTCGGCCGCCACGATGAGCTGGTGCTCGGCAGCCGTGATGGCACGCCGCTTCTTGCCGCGTATAGGCGGCCACACCTTGGCGTGCAGCACGGGGCAGAGCAGGTAGCCCATGCCGAGGGCAAAATTGTGCAGTCGGCGCAGGTAGTGGTTGGTGGCGTTGCCCCCGAGCGTGAGCACCGCCACGAAGTGGTCGGCGCGAGTTTCCGTGACGATGAGCGCGCGAATCGCGTTGAAGTCCGGGCTGGCAAATGCCCGGGCACAACGCTCTTTGGTCGATGCGCGGTTACGCCGCCGGTTGTAGCCGTCCATCACCTCAGTCCAGGTGCGGCGGGTAAGCTGCGGGTCGGCGGCCTCCAGGTAGGTGCGGGCCATGGCCCGGTTGAGCAGGGGCTGCTCGGCGCTCTGCTCGCGGGCTTGGAGCAGGTGCAGTGCGGCCGGACGGTCACGGGTGCCGAGGGAGACCTGCTTGCCGGTGTGGGTGTCCTCGCAGTAGTAGATGCCGCCCTGGCGGCGGTAGAGTTGGTAGCGTGTTTTGTTCATGGTCGGGTTTTCTTCTTCAGACTGGCGAAGAAGAGGATGACCGACCGGCGCCAAAACCCGTTAGCGAGTAGAGGCCGAGTAGCTCTCTGGGCACGTGCGCGGCTAGTGGAGAACTAGCGCGAAAGGCCCAGATCTACTGGCACTTTTACTGGCAGTTGGGCGAAAAGCGCCAAATTCTGCCGCTCAAATCAGGAGGCTCACGAGGGAGAACGTCCTGGCTCCAGCGGTAGGATTCG
>CAXTFX010000023.1:0-19328 GCA_964243185.1 uncultured Chthoniobacterales bacterium | reverse complement strand
GCCCAAGATCGTCAAAACCACCGCCACCGCCGAGCGGCTGCTGGCGGCGTTCGGCCAGCGGATGGAGAGCGAGATCGGCCGCGCGGCGCACGCGAAGGTCGCCGCGCTGCTGGCCGAGATCGAGCGCGCGCGGTGAGCGGGGGAGGAAGTGCCCGCGAAGCACGCGAAAAGACGCGAAAGAAGGGCAGAAAAATAAATCTTCCAAGGCAGGAGAACAAAATCCCTTCTTTCTGCCTTTTCCTTTCGCGTCTTTTCGCGTGTTTCGCGGGCACCTCTTCCGCTTCTTCTCATCCGCGGAAACCGGCGTAATCTGCGGATAGACCCCGTGCCCGATCCTGTCGTCCCAACGGCGCCGCCGAAGCTGAAGATCCCGCGTCCGCGCCTGACGCTGGCGTTCATCCGCGAGAGCCTGCCCTTCCTGCGCCGGCTGCTCGGGCTCATCCGGCCCTACCGCACGCGCTTCCTCCTCGGGCAACTCTGCGGGATCGGGTTCGCCCTGTGTAACGGCGCCATCCCGTTCCTGCTCCAGTTCGTCCTGCGCTACGCCCTGCCGGAAACGCGCGTTTCCCAGACGGCCTTCGCCGAGCACCACGCGGACGAGTCCCTGGACCTGCTGTTCCTCAAGGTCCCGGTCCCCTCGCCCGAGCGCATGGTCCTGCTGGCGTGCCTGGCGGTGCCGGCCGTGATGATCCTGCGCGGGCTGTTCGACTACCTCAACGGCTACAGCACGGCGTGGGTCAGCCTGCGCGTGTTGAGCGACTTGCGCCGCCGCCTGTTCAGCCACCTCACGGCCCAGGGGCTCGACTTCTTCGGCACCCAGCGCGCGGGGCTGCTCATCTCCCGGGTGGCCAACGACACGCGCGTCGCCCAGGGCGCCCTGTCCATCATCTCCGCCGACCTCATCAAGCAGCCCGTCGCGGTGATCTCCGGCGTGGTGGCGCTGTTCTGGCTGGACCCGCGCTTCACCTTCGTCTCCCTGGTCCTGTTCCCAACCTGCATCCTGCCCGTGGCCATCTACGGCAAGCGCATCCGCCGCGCCAGCCGCCTGGAGGAGCAGCAGCAGGGGGCCATGACGGTGATCCTCCAGGAAACGTTCGCGGGCATCCGGGTCATCAAATCCTTCGCGCGGGAGCGGTTCCAGAACCGGCAATTCGACCGGCTGTCGGCCGAGCAGTTCCGCAACTCCATGCGGGTGCGAAAGGCCGCGGAGATCGTCGGCCCGCTCGTGGAGGTCGTCGCCGCCGTCGGGGTCGGGCTGGCGCTGTTCTACGTCCACCGCACCGGCCTGAGTCTGAGCCGGTTCTTCTCCCTCGCCACCGGGCTGTTCCTGCTCTACAACCCGGCCAAGCAGATTTCCAAGCTGCACCTCCAGATCGCCCGGTGCCGCGCGGCCAGCCAGGAAATCTTCGACCTGCTGGAAATCCAGCCCACGGTGCGGGACTGGCCCGGCGCGGTGGCGCTCCCCGGCCGCGCCCGGGGGGAGATTACGTTCGAGGACGTGCGCTTCTCCTACCACGCCGAAGACCGCGCCGCCCCCGCCGCCCTGGACGGCGTGAGCTTTCACCTCGCGGCCGGTCGCTACTACGCCCTGGTCGGGGCCTCCGGTGCCGGCAAGAGCACGGTGTTCGCGCTGTTGCAGCGGTTCTATGAGCCGAGCGCCGGGCGCGTTCTTCTCGACGGCCACGATTTGCGCGATCTCACCCAGGAAAGTCTCCACGCGCAGATCGGCGTGGTCACGCAGGACAACTTTCTGTTTCACGAAACCGTCACCGACAACATCCGCTTCGGCCGCCTGGAAGCCACCGACGGGGAAGTTCACGCCGCCGCCCGGTTCGCCCACGCGGACGGGTTCATCCGCACGTTAACCGGGGGTTACGGCACGGTCATCGGCGACCGCGGCAGCCGCCTCTCGGGCGGGCAGGCGCAGCGCCTGGCCATCGCGCGGGCCGTGCTCAAGGACGCGCCGGTGCTCCTGCTCGACGAGGCCACCAGCGCCCTGGACAGCGAGAGCGAGCGGGCCATCCAGCAGGCCCTGGAAACCTTGAGCCAGGGCCGCACCGTCATCGCCATCGCCCACCGCCTCTCCACCATCCTCCAGGCCGACGAGATCCTGGTCCTGGACCACGGCCGCCTGGTCGAACAGGGCCGGCACGCGGAGTTGCTCGCCCGTCCCGGCGGGCTCTACCGCCGGCTCTACGAGCTACAGTTCGGCGTGCAGACCGCCGCTGCCAGCCCTGAGGACGAAAACGGCCAGCCGCGGGGAGAGCAACTCGCCCGCGACCGGCCGTTGGCGCTGCCGTAGAAAATAGATCGCCGGCGGTCCAGTCCTGGCGGACGGGTCCCTCCCGTCGGGAAAACTATTCTCCCTTCACGCGCGGGTTCTCGCTACGCAGGGCGTCAATCCGCTTGGAGGCGTCAGCCTTGGTGACCGCCTCGTTCTCGTCAAACGCAACCCCCGCTTCGTCGGACAACGTCTTGAGGTAAGACATCTGCGCGCCGGTGGCCGGCTCGCCGCCGGTGGCCCACTGGTCGGGGTCTTTAACGGCATTCGAGGCGTCCTGTCCCGGCGCCGCGCTGTGGGCGACGGATTTGGTCGGGGCCGGGTCTTGGTCGTGAGAGGGCTTTTTAGGGGTGCTCATGGGTGTTCAAAGTTACACTGACGCGCGGCTGCGTCCAGCCCTTAATTACGCCCCGACCAGCGCCCGGCGCGCGCTAGGTGTCGCCTCGGTTTCGTCGTCGGCGTCGGTCTCGTCGGGGTCCTCCCCATCCTCATCGTCCTCGTCGCTGTCTTCCTCCATCCCGTCCTCGTCTTCGAGGTCGTCGTCTTCCTCGTCGGCCTCGGCTTCCTCCACGGCCATGTTCAGGAGCGAGGCGTCCTCCACGGCCCGGTCGGAGCTCTGGCTGCCGCGGTCCGGCCCGGACAGTTGGCCGTCCTCGACCCCGCGGTCGGAACTCTGGCTGCCTTGATCCTGGTCGTATTCGCTCTTGTCGCGCGAGGGCGTCGCCTCGTCGCCGACGAATTCCTCCTGGGCCTTGCGGATGCTTTCCTTGTCGGAGGTCTCCGTGGGCGGCTCGGTGGTGGGGATTTTAGGTTGGGTGGAATCTGGCATGGCGAGGATGAAATCGGCCCTCGCCCACGCGGCGGGCGCACGCGCCCGTTCTCCCTCCCGGCAACGCGGCTCCCCCTACCGGGCCTCCACGGCGCGGAGCAGGACGAGGTAAGCCGTCAGCGCGCGCGTCGCTTCCGGCGAGGCGACCAGGGCCCGGCGGGCGAGGTGGGCGAGGTCGCGCCGGTGAGCCAGCGAGTCGGTGGAGGGCGGGGCGACGCGGGGGCGGCGGGAGGGGGGACCGGGATTCATCGGGGGTGACTCCTTCTGATAGCCAGAAGCGGGCCAGGGAAGTCAGACGACGGCGGGAGTGAGATAATTCATCAAGGTCGCCAGGCTGGCGCGCAGGCGCTTGCGGGAAACGATCATGTCCACCAGACCATGTTTCTCCAGGAATTCCGAGGTTTGAAACCCGGGCGGGAGGTCCTGGTGCGTGGTCTCGCGGATCACCCGCGGGCCGGCAAAGCCGATCATGGCCTTGGGTTCGGCCAGGATCACGTCCCCCAACACGGCGAAGGAGGCTGACACGCCGCCGGCCGTGGGGTTGGTGAGAACCGAGAAGAACGGCAGCCGCGCCGCCGCGTGCCGGGAGAGCGCCCCGGAGGTCTTGGCCATCTGCATCAGGGCAAACATCCCCTCGTAGAGGCGCGCCCCGCCGCTGGCGGAAACGGTGATCGCCGGCACCCCCCGGTCGGTCGCCCGCTCGATGGCGCGGGTGATCTTTTCCCCCGCGACGGAGCCCATCGAGCCGCCGAGGAACCCGAAGTCCATCACCGCGATGCTCACCTCCCGACCCTCGATCTTCCCCATCCCGCCGACGACAGCGTCGGCCAGACCCGTCTTCGCCTGGTAGGTCGCCAGCCGGTCCTTGTAGGAGGCCACGCCCTTGAAGCCCAGGATGTCCACCGGGCGCAGGTCGGCGTCGTGCTCCTCGAAGGAATCCGGGTCGAGCAGCAGCGCCAGCCGCTCGCGGGCGGTGAGCGTGAAGTGGTGCTCGCAGTTCGGGCACACCCGCTGGTTCTCCTCCAGCTCGGTGTTGGGGATCATCTCCCCGCAGGTCGGGCACTTCTCGAACACGCCGTTGGGGATCGGGCGCTTCTTGCCGCCCCAGTTGAAGTTCGGTTTCTCGAAGAAAGACATCGTGCGGGGAGGAAACGGAACCGGCAAATTAAGCCGGAACACCCAAATGCCAACCGGCAACCCCGCACGCTCCGGGGTTTACCGCCGGGCCACCACGATCACGCCCACTTCCGCCGCCCCGGCCGCGCGCAGCGTGCGGGCGCACTCGTCGGCCGTCGCCCCGGTGGTGAACACGTCGTCAACCAGCAGCAGGCGCCGGCCGCGCACCTCCGCCGGCCGGGACACGGCGAAGGCCCCGCGCAGGTTCGTCTGCCGGTCATCGCGGCTCAGGCGCATCTGGTTTTCCGTGCGCCGGGTCCGCCGCAGGGCGTTCACCAGCACCGGCACGCCCGCCGCCGGGCCCGCGAGTTGGGCGAGCACGGCGGCCTGGTTGAACCCGCGCTCCCGCAGTCGGGTCGGGTGCAGGGGCACGGGGACCAGCGCGTCGGGGGCCGTTCCGGCGTCCCGGAGGCACGCGAGCGCCAGCGCCTCGCCCAGCCACACGGCCAGCGGACGGCGCAAGGCGTAGTCGCCCCGGTATTTGAACCGGATGACGGCGTCGTGCACCACCCCCCGCGAGCGCCGCGCCGCGACCGCGCGGGTGAAGGCGAACCGGCGCCCCCGGCAGTCCGCGCAGACGAAATCCCCCGGCCCGACGACCGCCCCGTCGCACGGCGCGGAGCACACGTCGCAGAACGGCGCCGCGATCCGCTCCCCCTCGGCCGCGCGCCGGCACTCCGCGCAGAACCAGCGGGCCAGGTCGAACGGGGCCGCCGCCGGGTCCGGCTCCCCGGCGGGACAACCGTGGCAACGCGGCGGAAAGCACAAGCCCCCCAGCGCCCCGAGCGCCGCCCGGAGCGTTTCCCGTCCCCGGCCGAGGAGACCCGGTAAAGGATGCACGTTCATGCCGGTAAACCCACGCCGGGCGTCGTTTCCCACCGCAGCCACAGCCAGACCGCCGCGCCCGTCAACGCCAGGGTCAGCACGGGGCCGAAGCCGAAATACAGGTTCTCCCCGAACCACGGCCAGCCCGCACCCGTGCGCCGGGAAGCGGCGGCAAACGTCTTCAACCCGAAGATCCACCCCGCGTGCAGCCCGAAGCCGGCCCACAGCGAGCCGGTCCGCCAGCGCGCCCACCCGAGGATCAGCCCGACCAGGAACAGCGTCGTCCACCCCGCCAGCACGAGGCCCGGCCGCCCGAACTGCCAGAAGGCGAGCGGGATCAGCCCGAAGCCGCTCGTCCAGCGCACCGCGTTCGGCGCGACGGTCCCCGCGGGCGGCTTCAGGAAATGGAGCACGGCGAAGAACGCCGCGACGAACCCCACCGGCCCCCAGGCCGTCCGCGCCCGCCGCGCCACGAGTCCCTGGAGCGCCCCGCGGAAGAACAACTCCTCCGCCCCCGCCGCGCCCACGGCCGACAGCGCCGCGAGCGTGACCGCGCCCAGGAGCTTCCCCGCGCCGGGCGGCCTCCACGCGAACCCGCCCGCCGCCAGCCCCACCGCGCCCAGGGTCCACAACCCGGCCAGCGCAAGGACGAAACCCGCCGCCGCCCGCCGCGGCCCCCGCGGGTCGGGCCGCAACCCGAAGTCGGTCCAACCGCGCACCGCCAGCGCCCGCGCCGCCAGGGGCAGGAGCCCGAGCGCGGCGACGAACGCGGCCCGGTCGAAGTAACGGTGGAAGCCAACGCCCCGCAGACCCAGCCCCTCACCCGCCCACGCCAGCGGCGGCGCCAGCAGGGCGGCGCCGACGAGCGCGGCGGCAAAGTAGAGTAGGAGGATGAGTGCCGGCCGCATCCCGCGCACGCTAAGTCGGAATCACCCTGCGGCACAAGTCGGGGCAACGGCCCGCCGGTAGTGGTTCAGTCTGGAAAAACCGGCGGCGGAGGTAGGATAGGCCGCCCTACCTCCGCCGCCGGTTGAATTGAGCTAATACCCGCTCGAATTGGGTGGCGCGGTCCCTCGCGCCATCCACCTGACTTTCGCCGGAGGTTTGTTGTTTACCGGAAGAACTCCGCCAGTTCCGGCCGCCAGTTTTGCTCCGCGAACAGCGGATCGCTGAGGACCACGCGGTAGAGCACCGGGTCCAGTAGCGCGCGGGCCTTGCGGAACGAGTCGGCCGCGTTCGTGAAACGCCCCTCGCGGATGGCCCGCGCGGCGTCCCCCATCCAGGCGTAACCAGACGGCGCGTTGGGCGGCGCCAGGGCGGCGGCGATGGCCGCGGTCGCCTCGGGCGCCTGGGCGTCCACCTGGAGCTGCGAGGCCCAGAGCTTGAGGCGGATCAGCCCGTCCATCGTCTCGAACTGGTTACGCAGGAGCGCGGCGCGGAACTTGGGGATGCTCTCGGCCGGCTTGCCCTCCGTGCGGAGGGCGTTGCCCCAAAAGAAGAACGTGTCCGTCCGCACCGGGTTGGCCGCGACGGCGGCGGCAAACAGGTCGTCCGCCACCGCCGGGGCGCGCAGGGCACCCTGGATGAGCGCGCGCAGCAGCAGGGCGTCCGCCCGCGCCGGGACCGTGCCCGGCGCCCGCAGCAGGGCGTCCAACGCCTGGTCGGCCCCCTTGAGGTCGCCCGCGTAGAAGCGGACCCGGGCGCGCTCCACCTCCAGTTCCGGCCAGCCCGCCACCGCGCCGGAGGGCCGGGCGCCCGGCGGGGCGGGGCGGCGCCCCTGGGCCGCGCTCAGGCTGGCGTCCGCGTCGGCAAATTTCCCGGCGCGCAGGGCCGCGTAAGCGTTGTCCAGGTCGGTCACGACCGCCGCGAGGGTGTTCGCGGGCAACTCGGCGAAGGGGGACAACGGCGCGGAGGTATCCGTCTCCAAGGCAGGGGTAGAAACCGGTCCCCGCCCCTCGCCAGGGACAGTCGGGGCGTTCCCGCCCCCAACCCAGGAGCCGATCCCGCCGCCGATCCCGGCCCCGATCAGCAACATCAACAGCGGCAGACGCCAGCGCGCCGGTGGGGCGCCGGGCGGAACGTATCCCGACACCGGCTCCGACGGGGCGCCGGCCCAGAGCGTTTCCACGTTGCGGGCCGGGGGTCGGTAGGGAACCAGCCGCGGGTCCGCCCCGGAGTTCTCCCCCCCGGCGGGGGGAGCCGATGCTTCCAGCGCCTCCCACCCGGCGGGGGAGGGTTCCGCGGGTTCTTCCTCCGGCGCCGGGGCGCCGGGGATGCGCCGTTCGGGCGGCGGGCGCCCCGGGCGCCCGAGGCGGGAGCGTCGGCTGGGCTGGAGGAACGCGGGACGGATGGGCAACGCGGGGGCCGCGGGCGGGGGGGACTCGTCGTCGGGGGAACTCATCGGCGCGGGGAGTCGCGGGGCGGACGGGGCAACGTGGGCTGGACCCACCGGGAATTCAACCCCGTGCCGGCCGGCCGGGGGATTGCGCCGGGCGGGGTGGCCCGTTAACCTGTCCCTCCACATGGACCGGGTGTTTCTCCTGCTTTCCACGCTGTGCTTCGGCCTGGCCTTCGTCGGCTCCGTGGCGACGCTGCGGTGGGCCGCGGCGGGGGGCGGCGGCGAGGCGGTCAGCCGCCGGGGCCGCTGGCACGCGGGTGCGCTCGGGGCGGGGTTTCTCCTGCAGATGGCGTTCCTCGCCGTCCGGGGTCACGCCGCCGGGCGCTGCCCGCTCACGGGTCCGGGCGAGATGCTCGCCTTCGTGGCCTGGGCCACCGTGCTGTTCCACCTGCTCAACGGCAACGCCTACCGGCTCTCCCCCCTGGGGGCCTTCACCGCCCCGGCGGCCTGCGGGCTCCAGGTCGGCGCCCTGGTGGCCTGGGCCCCGGCGGGCGCGCGGCGGCCGGCCGCGGCGGACCCGTGGCTGGAGTTTCACGCCGCCTTCTCCGTCCTGGCTTACGGCGCCTTCGCCCTGGCGGCGGTCGCAGGCGGGCTCTACCTCTGGCAGGAGCGGCAGTTGAAGAGCCGCCGGCCGCACCCGCTGTTCTTTTTCTTCCCGCCGATGGGCGACCTCGGCCGGGTCAACGGCCGGCTGCTCGGGGTGGGCTTCGCCCTGCTCACGGCCGGGCTCGGCGCGGGCTGGGCGGCGCTGGGCACGCCGAGTTCCAACGTCCATTTCCTCTGCGCGGTGGGCACCTGGGCGCTCTACGGCGGCCTGGTGCTGGCCCGCTGGCGCCATTCCTTGCCCCCGCGGCGGCTGGCGACCATGTCCCTGGCCGCGCTGGGAGTGGCCTTCGTGACCCTGGGGGGCATCACCTTCGTGGGAAACCCCGCCCGCAACCCCTCACCCGCCGCCCGCGACGCCTCGCCCGCCCGATGAACATCGTCTGCTTCGGACTGAGCCACCGCACGGCGGGCGTGGAACTGCGCGAGCGGTTCGCCGTCACCCCTGGGGCCCTGCCGGCGACCGTGGACCGGCTGCGGGCGCTGCCGGGCGTGGCCGAGGCCGTTGTGCTGTCCACCTGCAACCGGACGGAGTTTTACGCCGCCGTCACGGGCG
Source organism: uncultured Chthoniobacterales bacterium (assembly GCA_964243185.1). Classification (GTDB taxonomy): domain Bacteria; phylum Verrucomicrobiota; class Verrucomicrobiia; order Chthoniobacterales; family SZAS-18; genus CAXTFX01. The sequence goes on along the minus strand of CAXTFX010000023.1, from coordinate 10,660 downwards.
ACGGCGCCCCGGCCAGCGCGGCGGCCCTGTGCCGGGCCCACTTCGGGGGGGCGGCCGACGGGGCGGGGTTCTACCACTTCGACGCGGCGCAGGGCGTGGCCCACCTGTTCCGGGTGGTCGGCGGGCTGGACTCGATGGTGCTCGGCGAGACGGAGATCGCCGGGCAGGTCAAGGACGCCTACACCCTCGCGGCGGCGCGGGGGGCGACGGGAAAGTTCCTCAACCGGCTGTTCCAAAAAGCCTTTCGCGCCGGCAAGGCCCTCCGCTCGCAGACGGGGGTCGGCCGCGGGGCGGTCTCCGTCGGCGGCGTCGCGGTGGACCTCGCCGAGCGGCTCTTCGGCAGCCTGGACGACCGGCGCGTGCTCGTGCTCGGCGCCGGGGACACCGGGGAGCGGGTCGCCCGCGGCCTGCGCGCCCGGGGCGCCCGCGGGGTGCTCGTTTCCAACCGTTCCTACGAGCGCGCGGCGGCCCTGGCGGCGGAGCTCGGGGGGGAGGCCGTGCGCTTCGACGCCTGGGAGACGGCCGCGGCGGAGGCGGACATCCTGATTTCCTCCACGGCGGCCCCGCACGCGGTGGTCACCCGCGCGCAGACGGTCGCCCTGCTCACCCGGCGCGCGGCGGACCGGCCGCTGTTCATCATTGACCTCGCCGTGCCGCGGGACGTGGAGCCGGCCGTCAACGAGGTGGACGGGGTGTATCTCTACGACATGGACTCGCTCGAAGCCCTGGCCCGGCAGGGGCAGGAGGGCCGCGCGCGGGAGCTGGCCGACTGCGAGCGCCTCCTCGCCGGGCACGTCGCGGAGTTCACGGCGTGGCTGGCGGCTGCCCACGACCGGGGCGCGGCGGCGCCCGCGGCGGACCCCGAACGGCGCGCCCCGGAGCGCCCGCTGGCCGTTTCCCACTAGCAGCCCGGCCGCGCGCGCATGACGGAACGCACCCTCCTCGTCCTCGGCACCCGCGGCAGCGCCCTGGCCCTGGCGCAGACGGTCCTGGTGCGGGCCGCGCTGGGGGACCGCGCCACGACGACCCGCGAGATCAAGACCACCGGCGACCGGCGGCAGGACCTCTCGCTCACGGCCGTCGGTGGGGACGGCCACGGCTACGTCACCGGCGGGGAGCGCATTGACCCCGGGCTGTTCACCCGCGAGCTGGAAAGCGCCCTCCTGGCGGGGGAAATTGACGTGGCGGTGCATTCGTTGAAGGACCTGCCCACGGTCATGCCCGCCGGGCTGGTGCTCGCCGCCGTCCTCCCGCGCGCCGACACGGCCGACGTGCTGGTGCTCAAGGACGCCGCCTCGCTGGCCGACCTGCCCGCCGGGGCGACGCTGGCGACGAGCTCCCTGCGCCGGCAGTTCCAGCTCCAGCACCACCGCCCGGACCTGCGCGTGAGCGAGGTGCGCGGCAACGTCCCGACCCGGCTGGGCAAGCTGCGGACCCGCGACGACTGGGCCGGGCTGGTGCTGGCCCGCGCCGGGCTGGAGCGCCTGGGGCACGCCGCGGGCGTCCGCGCCGGGCGCCTGGACGCGGGCGAGCACGGTCCGTTCACCGTCGAAACGCTGGCCCCCGGGGTCATGCTCCCCGCCGTCGGCCAGGGCGCCATCGGCCTGCAATGCCGGGCGGACGACGCCCGGACGCGCCGGGCGTTGGCCGCCGTGAACCACCTGCCGACCTGGACGGCCGTCACCGCCGAACGCGCCCTGCTCGCCCTCCTCGGCGGCGGTTGCCAGATGCCGCTGGGCGTCGGGACGCAGCTCCTCGGCGGGCAGCTCTGGCTGCGGGCGATCCTGTTCACGGCCGCCGGCGCGAAGCCGCTCCGCGCGGAAGCCAGCGGGCCGGCGGGAGACCCGGGCGCGGTGGCGGCGACCGTGGCGGCGCGGTTGCGGGTTCAGGGGACGGCGGACGGGGCGGGCGCGGCCGATTAGTCCATTTCCCATGAAGAAAACCCCAGGCATTTGCCACCTCGTCGGCGCCGGTCCGGGCGACCTCGGACTCGTGACTTTGCGCGCCCGCGAACTGGTCGAGCAGGCCGAGGTCATCGTCTATGACGCCCTCTGCAACCCGGACCTGCTCGCCTGGGCGCCGGAGGGCTGCGAGGTCATCTACGCCGGCAAACGCGCCGGGGCGCACGCGCTCAAACAGGATGAAACCAGCGCGCTGCTCGTCGAGCGCGCCAGGGCCGGCAAGCGCGTCGTGCGGCTCAAGGGCGGGGACCCGTTCGTGTTCGGCCGCGGGGGGGAGGAGGCCCTGGCACTCGCGCGGGCCGGGGTGCGCTGGGAGGTCGTGCCGGGCGTGAGCAGCACCGTGGCCGGGCCGGCCTACGCGGGCATCCCGGTGACGCAGCGCGGGGAGGTTTCCCAGTTGACCATCTTCACCGGGCACGAGGACCCGGAAAAGGGCGGCAGCAGCGTGGACTTCGCGCAGTTGGCCCACGCGCCCGGCACCAAGGTCATGCTCATGGGCGTCGAACGGCTGGAATCCATCACCCGCCAGATGCTCGACGCCGGCGCCGACCCGAAGCTGCCCGTCGCGCTGGTGCGCTGGGCGACGACGCCGCGGCAGGAAACGCTCACGGGCACGTTGACCAACATCGCCGAACGGGCCGCCGCGCGCGGCTTCGAGGCGCCGGCCGTGGCGGTGTTCGGCGGGGTGGTCAACCTGCGGGAGCAACTGGCGTGGTTCGAGAAAAGTCGGCCGCTGCTGGGCAAACGCCTCGTCGTCACCCGCACGCGCAAGCAGGCCAGCGCGCTCTCGACCCGGCTGCGGGCGCTCGGGGCGGACGTGCTCGAAATCCCGACCATCCGCACGGAAAAACCGGCCGACGAGCGCGGGTTCGCGGAACGGGTGCGCGACGCCCACGGCTACGACTGGGTTCTCTTCACGAGCCCGAACGGCGTGGAGGCGTTCTTCACGATGTTTTACCGGCTCTACGAGGACGCCCGCGAGATCGGCGGCGCCCGCATCGCCGCCGTCGGCCCGGCGACCGCGGCGAAGGTGCGGGGCTACCACCTCAAGGTGGACCTCCAGCCCGCCGAGGCCGTGGCGGAGGCGCTGGTCAGGGCGTTGGAAAAAGAGCAGAGCCTGGACAACCTACGCGTCCTGGTGGTCCGCCCCGAGCAGACGCGCGACGTGATCGCCAACGCCCTGACGCAACAGGGTGCCATCGTGGACGAGGCCATCGCGTATCGCACCGTGCCCGAGACGGAAGCCGGTGACCGCACGGGGGCCATCACCCTCTTCCGGGAAGAGGGCGCCGACCTGGTGACGTTCGCCAGTTCCTCCGCGGTAGAGAACTTCTTCAAGCTCGACCTGCCGCTGCCGGCGGACCTGAAAATCGCCAGCCTCGGCCCGATCACCTCCGCGACCCTGCGCGCGCAGGGTCGGCCGCCGGACGTGGAGGCGCCGGGGGCGAACCTCGACGCGCTGGCGGACGCCATCGTGAAATTCTACCGGTAGGTTCTTTCGTCCGCAGATTACGCAGATTTCCGCAGATTATTTGATGGGTGGAGAGAGGCCGGGAAACGCCGTTCCCGAAGCTCTGAACCCCTTGCCTTAAAATCTGCGTCAAATCAGCGTAATCTGCGGACAACGGCAACGCCCTTCCCGGCCCGGAACTTGCGACATCGGCTTCCCGATGCGCCACGCTGCTTCCGCGATCTTCCTCGCCGCCTTTCTGGGCGTCGGCACCGCCGCCTACCGCTCCACCCGGCCCCTCACCTACCCGCCGGGCGTGCTCGTCCCCGGCGACCCGGCCCAGGAGAACCTCTCCGGCCCCGGCGAGCCCATCGAGGTGAACGGCTGGACCCTGCGCCCGCTGGCGCGCTTCGCCCTGGACGCCCGCGTGCTGCACGTCCGCGACTACCGCCGGGGACCGTTCGGCGAACACCGGATGGACGCGATGGCCGACCTCGTGCCCCGCGACCTCGCCGTGGGCTGGGGCCGGATGAGCGACCAGGCCGTCGTTGACCGGTTCCGCCTCACCCAGACCGGGCGGTTCTTCTTCTACGAGTGGTGGGGAACCCCGCCGTTACCCAAACCGGAGATCGTTAGCCACGCCGCCAACCTGCACGTCATCGCCTCCACCGAGGCTATCGCCCGCGCCGTGGCCAACGTCCGGGTGGGCGAGCTCGTCGCCCTGCGCGGGCAGCTCGTCGAGGTTTCCCGCCCCGGCGGCCCGTCCTGGCGCTCGTCGCTGACCCGCACCGACGACGGGCCGGGCGCCTGCGAGACGGTGTGGGTGGAGGAGTTCGGGCCGATGGCGCCTGCGGTTGAGAGCGGGTCGGCGGGACGTTAACTAACGCTGGCGGCCATACTTGATCTGTAAAGGAAACGCGGGGCAGAGCAAGCTGCGGGGGACCTCCTCGTCCACCCCCGTGAAGAAGCGCACGCGGCCGTCCCGTTCGACGATCCAAAACTCCTTGGAACCACGCGAGAAAAACAGCCGCGCCTTTTCCCGCATCTCCGCGCGCGTGTTCGATTCGGAGAGAATCTCGACCACAATCTCCGGCGACTCCGGGTAAACGCCCTCTTCCGCCGCGTGGCGGTCGCAGTATTCATACGACGCCCAAGCAACGTCCGGCACCTTCACGCCGTCGTCCGTTTGCAGTGACAGGTCACCGCCGAGCGCCCCCTCCGGCATCAGATCGTTCAGCAGCCCGATGATTTTGCCCTGGTAAAAACCGTGTTGGCTCCGCGTCGGACTCATGATGATCTGGCCTTGGCGGTTGGTCTCGATCTTGAAGGGCATGTCCCGAAATTTCGGGTCCGCGCAGATTTCCTCCCAGGTCATGCCGGACCGTTAACTTGCCCCCGCCGGCTTTGCAATCCGCCCCCCGTGCCGCGACCGTCCCGGCGTGGGTTTCCTCAACGCTTTCTTCGACGGTTGGACCTGGCGCATGGCCTGGCGGGACAGCCGGCGCTCGCGCGGGCGGCTGCTCCTGTTCTCCACCGCCCTGACCCTCGGCGTCGCCGCGCTCGTGGCCATCGGCACGCTGGGCGACAACCTCAACCGCGCCATTGACGAGCAGGCCCGCTCCCTCGTCGGCGCGGACCTCGTCCTCGAAGGCCGGCACGCGCCCACGCCGGAGCAGTCGGCGTGGGAGCAAACCCTCGGCGGCGAACAGTCCCGCGAGGTCGGGTTGTCCTCGATGGCCGTGTTCCCGAAGACGGGTGGCACCCGGCTGGTGCAGGTCCGGGCGCTGGAGGGCCGTTACCCGTTCTACGGGCAGATCGAAACCGACCCGGCCGACGCCGCCGAACGCTTCGCCCGCGGCGAGGGCGCCCTGGTCGAGGAGAGCCTCCTGCTACAGTTCAACGCCCGGGCCGGCGCGGACGGGTTCCTGCTCGGGGGCCGGCTGTTCCCCATCGTCGGCGCCCTGCGCAAGCTGCCGGGCGAGGCCGCGGCGTTCTCGGGCATCGCCCCGCGCGTGCTCATTCCCCGCGCCCAGCTCCCGGCGGAGCTGACCTCCCGCGGCTCGCTGGTCCGTTACAAGACCTACCTCAAGGACCCGGCCGCCCCCCGCGGGGAGGTGCCGCTCCTCGTGAGCCGGAACAAGGCGCAGTTGGAAAAGTTCGACCTCGAATCCGACGACGTCGCCAAGCGCAAACGCTCCCTCGGCCGGGTCTTCGAGAACATCTCCCGCTTCCTGTCCCTGGTCGGCTTCGTCTCGCTCCTGCTCGGCGGCATCGGCGTGGCCTCGGCCATCCACGCGCACCTCAAGGACAAGCTGCGGACTGTCGCCACCCTGCGCTGCCTCGGCGCCAGCGGCGGGCAGGCGATGGCCGTCTATCTCGTCCAGGCCCTCGCGATGGGGCTGGCCGGCGCCGGGCTGGGCGCGTTGCTCGGGCTGGGCATCGGCGCGCTGGTGCCGCGTTACCTGGAAAACGCCCTGCCCTTCACGCTCGCCGGCGGGTTCCGGCCGTCGTGGACCGCCGTGGCCTGGGGCATGGGCGTCGGCATGGCGACGTGCGCCCTGTTCGCCCTCTTGCCGCTGCTGCCCGTGCGACGGGTCGCCCCGCTGCTGGCCCTGCGCTCGGCGTTCGGCGGCGGGGAGGAGGAGCCGGGGGAACGGCGCCGGGACCCGCTGCGGTGGCTGGCCTACGGGCTGTTGCTCGCGGCCGTGGTCGCCTTCCCGTGGGCGCAGAGCCGGGACTGGCGGTTCGGGCTGGCCTTCAGCGGCGGCCTGCTCGTTTCCTGGGCCATCCTGGCGGCGACGGGCCGGGGCGTGATGGCCGCCGCGCGCCGGTTCTTCCCGCGCTCGTGGCCCTACGAATGGCGGCAGGGATTAGCCAACCTTTACCGGCCGAACAACCGCACCCTGCTCCTGATCTTCACGCTCGGGTTGAGCACGTTCCTCCTGCTCGGCCTGTATCTGACGAAAGAGGCCATGCTCCAGCAGTTCGACAAGAGGGAGAGCACGGCCAACCAGCCGAACCTCGTTTTCTTCGACATCCAGAGCGACCAGCGCGAGGGCGTCGCCGACCTCGTCCGGGGCAAGAACCTGCCCGTCCTGGGCACCGTCCCGGTGATCGCCATGAAGCTGGCGACCGTCCGCGGCCGGCCCGTCAACGACCTCGCCGCCGAGCGCAACCCGGACAGCAAGCGCACCTACCCGGAATGGCGTCTGCGCCACGAATACCGCTCCACCTACCGCGGCCAGCTCGTGGACACCGAGGAGGTCCTCGCGGGAAAGTTCACCGGCAAAGTCCCCGCCGAGCGCGACCCCAACGCCCCCGTGCCCGTTTCCCTGGAGGAGGACATGGCCAAGGAACTGCGCCTGAAGGTCGGCGACCCGCTGGAGTTCGACGTCGGCGGGGTGCCCGTCACGGCGACCGTCGGCAGCCTGCGCAAGGTCGAGTGGGGGCGGTTCCAGCCGAACTTTTTCGTGGTCTTCCCCGTCGGCGTGCTGGAAGCCGCCCCGGCGTTTCACGTCCTCGTCACCCGCGCGCCCACGCCCGCCGCCGTCGCCGACCTGCAAAGCGCGATGGCCGCACGGTTCCCGACCGTGTCCTCGTTCGACCTGTCCGTGGTCGTGCAAACGGTCCAGACCATCGTGGACAAGGCGACCATCGCGGTGCGTTTCCTCAACGGTTTCACCGTCGGCACCGGCCTGCTCGTGTTAGTGGCCGCCGTGTGGACGGGCCGCTATGAACGGGTGCGCGAGAGCGTGTTGCTGCGCACCCTCGGCGCCAGCCGCCGGCAGGTCTTCGGCATCCTGAGCGTGGAATACCTCCTCCTCGGCACCCTGGCCGCCCTGACCGGCATCCTGCTGGCCGCGGCCGGAAGCTGGGCCTTGGCGACCTGGGTCTTCAAGGTCGCCTGGGTCCCCTCCCCGCTGGCCGTGCTGACGGCGCTGGGCGCGGTGACGACTCTGACGGTGACGGTCGGCCTGCTCGCCAGCCGCGGGGTGGCCAACGAGCCGCCGCTGGCCATCCTGCGGGAGGAGGGGTGAACGGGGCGGACCCGCGCGCGTGCTACGGGTTGGTGATCTTCAGGACCTCTCCCAGCCCGTTGGGCGAGGGGCCGAAGCCGACGTTCGAGACGTAGAGCGCGCCGTCCGGGCCGAACGTCGTCCCCGTCGGGAAGGAGAGCTTAGAAGCGGTCACCTTCCGGTGCCCGTCCGGGCCGACGCGAACGATGTCACCCGTGAGCGGGGCCGGACCCATGTTGCCGGTGCTGGCTTCCGGCACGTAGATCCGCCCCTTCTTGTCAACCTCGATTCCCAGCACGTCCGTGAACCGCGAGATTTTCCGCGACTTTCCCCGGGCAGGTTTGCTAAATCACGGGTGTGCAACCGCTCCCCGGGACCATCCACGGTTCGGGCGACCCGTTCGCTGCAACCCATTGGAGCGTCATCCTCGCCACCGGGCTGAACGGGGGGGACCCGCCGGGGGCTGCCGCGGCCTTGGCCCAGCTTTGCCAGGTTTACTGGGCGCCGCTCCACACCTTCGCGCGCGGTCGCGGCTACTCACGGCACGACGCGCCGGACCGCACGCAGGATTTCTTCGCGCACCTGATCGAACGGAAGCTCTGCGCGCGGGTGGACCCGCAACGGGAAAATTCCGCGCGTTCCTCCTGGCCCCGCTCAAGAACTCCTTCGCCGACGCCCCCAAACGAAAACCGCTTTAGCAGGCTTGGTCAGTTGCGCGGAAAAGCCGGCCGCCTGGCGGCGGCGCACGTCCCCCCGGAGAAGAATCCGTGCTACGCTTTGCGGTGGGTCGCGCCAACTCCCAAGCCAGCGTGGACGGTTGCACCGACGCGCTGTGCCGCCCCTACAAAGAGCACAGTCCCGGCCCCGACCTGCGAGCCTTTGTCGAGTGTTTCTGGACGCAGGAAGTCCGGCGCATCCCGGCGGGTTCCCCGGCCGCCTCGTTGCGGGTGCTGCCCGATGGGTGCATTGACTTCATCTTTCACTCGAACGGCGCCAGGTCCGCGTTCGGCGCCCGGATCGTCGGGGCGATCACCCGCCCACGGCTCGTTGACTTCCGCGCTCCGACCTACCTTGTGGGCGTGCGCTTCCAGCCGGGTGGGGCGTTTCCCTTCCTCGGCAATCTAACGGCGGGCGAACTCACCGATGCGCAGCTCTCACTGACGGAACTCTGGGGGACTCACGAAGTCGAGCGTTTCGGAGCCGGCATCCTCGACCACGGGGTTGGTTCGCTCGCCGAGGGAGCCGCCGGGCTGGAGCGGGTTTTGCAGGCGCGGCTTGGCGGCGAACTCCACTCACCGGCCCCGTGGCTCGGGCGGGCGGTGGCCATCCTGCGGGCGCAGGCGGGCGAAGTGCGGATAGATTCACTCTGCGAACGGCTCGGCCTCAGCCGGCAACATCTCGCGCGCGTGTTCAAGGCGCAGGTGGGCCTGTCCCCGAAACAACTGGCACGCATCTTCCGCTTGCGCCGTCTGCTGCGGCAAGTGCGCCGGGAGCGGCAAGTGGGACGGGAAGTAAACTGGTCCGCCCTGGCTTTTGATTTTGGCTACTGCGACCAGGCGCACCTGAGCATGGATTGCCGGGAACTCACGGGCCTGAGTCCCGGCCGGCACCTTGGCCTGTCGGGGGGCGGTTACGAATGGCTCGCATAGATGAACCAGAGCGGGACGCGCCGTCGGGGTTCCATTTCTCCAAGACATCTTCCGGGGGCGCGGCCAGGCTGGCGGTGCCATGAAAGACCTGCGCCCAAATCCACGGGGCGTTTTCGTTCCTTCACCGAGGCTCGGGTTGCTGGCGGTAAGCGGATGGCTGCTGCCCCTTGAGACCTGCCCGGCGCAACATCCAACCACCCCTCCATCAGCCATGAACCATCCGCCCGCCCCATCCCGTCATCTGCTCGGACTCCGCACCGTCATCTACCAGGTGAGCGATCTCGCCGCGGCCAAGGCGTGGTATGCCGGAGTCCTCGGCTTCCCGCCCTATTTCGACCAGCCGTTCTACGTGGGGTTCGAGGTGGGGGGATACGAACTGGGCCTGCTGCCGCCGGACCCGAAAGAACCCGTCACGCCGGGAGGCAGCCCCATCGCTTACTGGGGCGTGGCCGACGCCTCCGCGGCCCACGCGCGGCTGCTGGAACTCGGAGCCAAGGCCAAAGAACCCGTTCAGGACGTGGGCGACGCCATCCGGGTCGGCGTGGTGACGGACCCGTGGGGCAACCCGCTCGGCGTGATCCACAACCCTCATTTCAAGCTGCCGGACGCACCGAATAAGTAGAGGAACGCAACCCATGTCCACCACGACCCAAACCACGCGAGAGGAAGTTCATCCTCTGCACGCCGCCGTCCAAGCGGCTTACAATGCGGGGAACTTGTCCGCCTGGGCTGATCTCTACGAAGAAGGGGCGCTGTTGGTCTCCACCCCTGAAGGCGCGCTGCTCAACGGCCCGGCTGCGATCCGGCCCGCGCTGGCGCGCTTTGGCGCCCTCAAGGGCGAAATGAAGGTCGAAACGCTCTACGCCCTGGAAGCGGGCGGTCTGACGCTGCTGCGCGGGCGCTTCACCCTCGCCTACCAGGACGCCGGAACGGCGCGGACGATGGTAGCCGAAACGGTGGAAGTAGCACGGCGCGGCCAGGATGGAGGCTGGCGGTTTATCATCGACCATCCGGCGGGAGCCGCTTAGAGGGTTTCGGGCTTCGGGGGGCGACGGATGCCGTCAGCGATCTCTCGTGGTGAGCGCGTGCAAACTCGGCGGGCAAAGAGCGCGGTCGCTTTTTGGGCGACCGGCGAGCGAGGGTTTCACGCCCCGAACACCTCCAGGAACGCCACCTCCAGCGCCAACGCCTCCTGGACGTTACGGGCGAGGTGTTCGCGCAACGTTTCCAGCCGGCCGAGCTTGCGCAGGAGGACGGCGGGGGTCAGGCGGGCGGCGAGGGCGGCGATGCCGGGGCGCGCGGCGGGCGGTAGGTCGGGCGGGGCGTCCGGGCCGGCGCCGGCGAGGCGCAGGGCGTCGCCCCACCACGCCAGGAGCAGGCCGAGCAGGCGCTCGCGCTCGCCGGCGTAGCGGGCTTCGGTCTGGGCCTTCAGCGCGTTCTCGCGTTCCTCGACGTAATCCTTACCCGCGTCGGTGGTCTGAGCGTAACGCCGGTCGTCCGCCGCGAGCGTGGCGTCGGCGGCGGCGGGCAGGCGGGCGCGGGCGGCGGTGAGGGCGAGTTGGAACTCCCGGAGCACGCGGTAGG
>CAXTFX010000022.1:8062-20243 GCA_964243185.1 uncultured Chthoniobacterales bacterium | reverse complement strand
CACGAAATACTTTGCCGAGAGAAGAAGGTAGCCTGTATGGCTCAAAAACAGCGTCAGTAGGGTCTAAGAAGTCAGAAATTCCTTGCACCACGCGATCATTTAAGAAAAACTCTCCACTCCATTTTCCATTGATAACGTGGAACTTGCTTATGAGCACGTTCGCCGTTCCCGGCCAAGCCGCGGTTTTGATTGCACGAAACACGGCATATCCTCTATCCCTTAAGTGAGTCAATCCGTTCTCGCGTGTTAAACCTTGAGCAATTGAATTCGTAGTGACGAACCCAAGGGTGCGTGTGTGAGCAAGGAGAATGGAAGCACGCCGTAAGAAGAATGACACTAAATCGCCGTTGCCTGACGATTTTGGATAAGCAATTAGCAAATACGAAAGGTAGTCGTCGCCTTTAGCTCTGGAAATTTTTGAGCCTCCCAAAAATGGAGGGTTGCCAATGAAAACGTCAAATCCGCCTCGCTCAAAAACTTCGGGGAATTCCAGTGGCCAGTGCAACGGACGCCTATGATTCAACGCGTTGCTCGCACGAGATTGCATTTCTTCAACCGACTCTCGCCATGCGGCCTGCATATGTGAGGCTGCAACCGCTTGGATGCTCTGCCAACCTCGAGCGTCAGGACAGGATAATTCTGCGGCAATCAAAAAATCAGCAGCAGAACGCAGCCGGGTAGTATTTGCATCTGCCTCCAGGAGGAGACGTTCTTTTTCATGGACCTGTCTGATGCTGGTGCTGCCAAGTGATTCTATCCGCCGACGCAGTTCAGCCGCAGCTTGGGTGTAGCGGTAGAGATTAGCTGCCTCAAGAATAGGTTGGCTGTCATCGCGTAACGAAAAAACCTCTAATTGTTCAAGGCTACAAATACCAAGGAGAGAGTCTCCGCTCTTGAGTGTATGGTCGAGAAAGGTAAAGGGTTGTTCGCGCTGGACGGTAATGAGCCAGAGGGAGAGCTTAGCGATGTCCACAGCCATCGGGTTGATGTCCACCCCATAGAGGCAACGGTCGGCCACGCAACGGCGGGCGATGGCGAGGCGTTCGGCGGGGTCGCCGGGCAGGAGGCGTTCGGCGGGGTCGCCGGTGGCGAGGTCGCCCTCCGGGGTGGTGACGAACGCGCCGGGGCGGGCGTCGCGCTCCACGGTTTCCCACGCTCGGACGAGGTGCAGACCAAGGAAACGGCACGCTTCGACCAGGAACGCGCCGCTGCCCATGGCGAGGTCGCAAACCTTGAGGGCGAGGATTTCGCGCGGGGTTTTGATGCGCCAGCCCTCGCGGGGCAATCCTTCGGCCGGGCCGTGGAAGACCAGCGGCTCCAAGGTGTGTTTGACGATGGGTTCCGTCAGAGCGCGGGGCGTGTAGTGGGTGCCGGTGAGCTTGCGGTCGGTCCCGGCGGTGACGTGGAGGCTGCCGGGCAGGACCACGGCGGGCCGGCCAAAAGTGTCCTCCCGCAACAGTCCGGCGAAGGGCATCACCCGCGCGGCGAGGGCGGGATCGTGGCCGCAAGCGGCGAGCAGGCGACCGTCCACGACCGTGGGCGGGAAGAGTTCCGGCGCGTAGGCGGGCGCGGTCTCCATGAGCGAAGCTGGCGTGGCCTGCTTACGCCGGCCGGGGCGGGAACCGGCGGCGGAGGGGCCGAGCAGGGCGTTGCGGAGGGCGCTTTCGCTACGTCCCGTTTTGTCGGTGAGCTCTTCCAGGAGCGCGCGCTCACCGCCTTCGGCACGGAGGGTTTCGAGGTGTTCGAGCCGGGAGTCCGGGTCGCGCCCGCCGGTGCCGAGCAGGCCGAGGACGACGCCCCCGGCGCGGCGGGCGGTGTGGTCGAGCAGCCGTTCGTAAACGTGGCCGATCTGCTCGATGTCGAGGGATTGAAAGGAAAGGCGGCGTCGGATTTTCTCCGCGCTGCCGGGAATTTTGACCTGGAGGAACTGGAGGGCTTCGAGCAGGTGGAGGACGACCCGGTTGTCCACGCGCAACGGCCGGGCGGGCGTTTCCAACCAGCGCGTGCCGGCGGGACGACCTTCCAGGAAGGGGAAACGGTCGGGATCGAAGAGCGAGCCGCCGTAGGCCGGGAGGCGCAGGCGCTCGTGGAGGATGCCGCCGTGAACGGCGCGGAAGACGGTGAGCAGCCGGCACCAGGCGTCGGCAAAGCGTTCGAGGACTTCCTCGCCCTGGAGGTCGGCGCGCTCGCGGAGCTGCGCGCCCAAGGGCGAGATGGCGTAGTGCTGGTCGTAGAGCGGGTCGCCGAGCAGGAGCAGGCCGCGCTCTTCGGCGGAGAACAGGAAGACCAGGCGCATCATCACGGCGAGGGCGGCCTCGTAGAGCGTTTTTTCCTCCACCCCGGTCAGGAGCGTGCGGCCGGAGTCGGCGTCCAGACGGTCGAACGCCTGGATGAGCACGGCGACGGCCTCCCGCACCTGTGCGCCCAACCGGCCGGTGACTTCCTGCTGCTCGCCCTCGCTGGCGCGCAGGAGGGCGGGCAGGCGATGGTCCTCCGCTTGTCCAAAGGTGCGTCCGACGTCGAGCAGGCTGGTGAAGGCGCGCAGGGTTAATGGCTCCTGGAGCCACACGTCCGCGAACCAATCGGCGCGGCCAGTGTTCTCGCCCACGCGGGAAACGAGGGTCCATTGTTCCCCGTTGGTGACGAGGCCGAGGGGGAAATCCGTGACCCGTAGCAGGTCCCCCATCCGGGCGGCGGGGGTGGCTTTCCACATCGCGCCGGCGAGCGGTTTTTCGAGTCCTTGCCCCGCGGGAAGGACTTGAACCAGCAGCGCGGGGCGACGCGGACCCTCGCCCGGCGGGAGGATCGCCGAGGTGGGCCGGAGCGTTTCGCCGTGTTCGGGAAAGGCGGCTTCCAGGCCGGGCGGGAGGGCTTGCCCCTCGGCGAGGAGGTCTTCGGGAAAACCGAGCAAACGAGTGAGCACCCAGCGCGTCCAAGCGCGGTGCATGACGGGGTTGCCGGGTGCGTCATGCCATTCGGCGTAGGCTAGGCGCAACTCCGCGGCCAAGGCGGGATCGCGCGCGTCAAGCCCTTGCGGGAAAGCGCGCAGGAGAACGGGGACGGAAAGGAACGGGCCGGAAGTCGGCACGAGGCCGAGCCATTCGTTGTGTTCAGCAGCGGGACTCAAAGCAGGGAGGGGGGAAGGGGGGAGAGATGAGGACGCGAGAATGCGTCAACCGGCGGGGGAAACAAGCAGACGCCGCGCTCGGTCAACGCATGAGGTCAGCGACGGCGCGGCGCGGGAGCACGAAGGTGACGGCGACGGGGAACAGACGAGGACGCGGGTCGCGGTAGCGGGCGCGCAGGTGGGCCGTTTCGCGCTCGATCTCGGCGGGGATGCGGTCGAGCCGGGCGCGCAGGCTGGCGATGTCGCGCTCGCGTTGGGCGCGCTCGGTGTCGTTGTCCAAGAGCAGGCGCAACTGCGGGTCGGCCTCGGTCTGAAGCTCGGCGCGAATGGCGGCGGCGAGTTCGTTAAGGATCGTCGTCAGCTTTTCGACCTCGCGCTCGGAGCGTTCGTCGAGGAAAGACTGGAGGTTCTTGGTGCGCTCGGCGACGCGGGTTTCGAGGGATTGGAGCAGTGGGTCGCGCAGCCGCGGCCAGAGGTCGCGTAAGCGGTCTTCGATGAAGCCGGGGGCGGCTTCCGGGAGCGCGGCGTCGTGCGCGGCACGGGCCTCGGTGACGTTCAGGCGGCTGAAGCGGCCTTCCCGGATGGTGCCGCCCGCGAGGATGATCTCTTCGTGTAACCGCTGGCTGTCGGCCCCGAGCACGACGAGCCGGCCGTGGGCGAGAATGACCGGGTGGGCGAGCGCGCCGTCCGTCGCCACGCGGGCGGTGACGCGGTGAAGGCGGCTGCCGGGGCGCGCGGGAGCGTCGTCAGTGCGGATTTCCGCTTCGCCGCCGGACCAGACTTCTGCCCGGAGCAGCCGCAGACACATGGCGACGAGGCGGTGATTGAGGTGCGCCAGCACGAGGTCGTCGCGCCCGTTGGCGAGGGCCTGATCGAAGGTGACGGGGCGGACCGCGCGGGTGTGCGGATGCTCCAAACCCGCGAGGCACTCGCGCCAGGCGGGGGTGTGGAAGGCCGGTAGCTGCCATGCCCGTGCGGTCTGGCCGGGAGCATGGCCGGGCACCTCCACGGGGATGAGCGGCGGCTGTCCGGCGAGTTCGAGCGCCGCTTGGACGACGTTTTCCACGCTGGCCGGGGTGAGGTGCAGGTCGCGCCGGGTTTCGTGGAGCTGGTCGGCGAGGCGGCGGAGTTGGGCCTGAAGCTGGCGCTCGAAGCGCAGGAGCCGGCGCACGGGTTCGGCTTCCTGCTCGGCGCGCGTGGTGTCCATCGGACGGGCGCGGCGGCCAAGCATGGCCTCTTCGACTTGGTCGGCGATGACGGTGCCGACCTTGCCGAGCAAGTCCTCGCGGATGCTTTCAATTTTCAGCGCCGCGCGCATCAGGAACTCCAGGTCCGCGTCCAGGTCGCCGGGCGCGACGGCGGCGCGGCTGGACTGAAAGCCCTTGGCGACGAAGTGATGGATGTGGACGGCCGCCGCGCGCTGGCCGTGGCGGTCCACGCGGCCGTTGCGCTGTTCGAGCCGGTTCGGGTTCCAGGGAATCTCGTAATGGATGAGCCGGGAACAGTGGTTCTGAAGGTTCAGACCCTCGGAAGCGGCGTCCGTGGCCAGCAGGATGCGGACGGGGGAGTCGTCAGGGTCGGCCTGGAAGGCGGCTTTAATTTTCTCGCGCTGGTCACGGGCAAGACCGCCGAAAATGGTCAAGAGCCGGCCGCCGCCGGCATAGCCGTGGGTGGCGAGGAGGTCCTGGAGCCAACGTTGCGTGGCGCGGTATTCCGTGAAAAGGATGACGCGCTCGCGGTTCCACACCCCGCCCGGTTTCAGGTTCACTGCGAGCCAGTCAAGCAACGTGCGGGCTTTCGCGTCCGCCGTGCGCGTGGCACCGGCGGCGAAGGCACGGAGTTCTTCGAGCAACGCGCGCTCCTCCTCGTCGGCGGGACGGACGGCCCGGCCCGCGGCGTCGAGGGCATCATCAGCGGCCTGTTCGTAGGTTTCGTCGTCGGCAAAATCCTCCTCGGCGAAGTCGAGTTGCTGCACCAAAGCACGGGAAGCTGGTGCGGCCTCGGCGCGTTGTGCGGCCAGCACCGTGCGGGCATGGCGCTCCAGGGTCGTGGCGAACGCGGCCGGCGAGGAGAACAGCCGTTTCTTGAGGAGCTTGAGGACGAACTCATTGGCCAGCCGCTCGCTGGCACCTTCGGCGTGGGCCTGCCGGAGGTCGGCGTAGCGCCGCAGGGCACGGTGGGCGCGGCGTTCGTCATCGGTGTAGGGCACCTCGATGGCGTGAACCTCGCGCCGGGCGAAGCGGCGGGAATCATCCCAGCGGCGCTCCAACTCGGACTTCATCCGGCGGACCATCACGGCCTCAAGCTGGGTGCGGTTGGGTCGCACGCCGCGGGCGAAACGCTGATCGTCCAGCAGTTCAAGAAGCGCGGTAAAGCTCTCCGGGTAGCCGTTATGGGGTGTGGCCGAGAGGAAGAGTTTGTGCTCGAAGTGTGGCACCAACGTCTGGATGGCCTGCGTGCGGAGGGAGTCCGTCGCATATTTGCCGCGGCCGGACGGGGCGACGTTATGCGCCTCATCCACGATGAGCAGATCGTAACGGCGGGGGTAAGCCTCGGCGCGCAGGGTGTCGCGGAAGAGACGCAACGGGCGCTCGCGCTTCACGAAATCCAGCGAGGTGATCAGCCGCGGGAAGTGCGTCCACGGGTTCACGTGAAGCCCGCGACGGCGGCGCAGGTCGGCCAAGCCCTCGCTGTCCACGATGCGGAAATCGAGGCCGAACTTCTCTTGCATCTCGCTTTGCCACTGCACCTGGATGGAGGCCGGGCAGACGATGACGACGCTCCGGGCGCGGTAACGCAGGATGAGTTCCTGCACGACGAGGCCGGTCTCGATGGTCTTACCGAGGCCAACGTCATCGGCGATGAGGAGGTTGACCCGCGGCATGGACAGGGCACGCACCAACGGGTCAAGCTGGTATTCCTCGACTTCGATGCCGCTGCGAAAAGGAGCTTGGAGCGCGCGGTCATCCGCGGAGGAAACCGCGCCCCAGCGCACGGCATCAAGGAAAGCGTCGAGTCGCTCCGGCCGGTCGAAGCCCGTGACTTCGGGGAGGGAAGACTTCTCGCGGGCGACCGCGCCTGGTTCCAGTTCCCAGATGACCTGAAGTTCCTCCCCAAGGGCATCGTCTTCAACCGACGAGAGGGTGACAAGATGTTGTGACGGTGCGGCCAGCAACTCCGCGCCGTTAGCGCCCACGCTGGTCGGGAGGGTGGAAGCGCGCACGTCCATCACCACGAAGGGACGCTGCCGTGCTCGAACGATCTGGCCGGGTTCGGGAGGGGGAGCGGTCGCAACGGTCGGCATGAGCGGCCAACTGGATACCAAAATCCGGGACAAGGGCGAACCGAAAAAGCCGCTGTTCCGTCCAAACCTGATGCGGTCGGAACTGCCCACTGTTCGGATCCCCGGTGGTCTTGGGGAGGTCAGGCGAACTGGTCTGAGACACTTTCAGGCTCCTGCACGGGGGAGGGGCGGCCGGCGGCGTGCGGGTGCAAACGGGGGCTGCTTCGAGGAGGGCGGTCGGAGTGGCTCGAAGCGGCCTGATTCACGGGATGCAGAGAGACTTATTCCCGCGAAAGGGGCGGCAGCCCGGTTCCCGGTCGCCCTGGCCCCGAAGGGACCGAGCCAGGGCGGACCGACGTTGCGGCAACGTCGGAGGGAACCTCGTGGGAAATAAGTCGGACGGGGTTGGTCGGTCGCCGGGGCGTTCCATTTTCGCCGTCGTTTTCAAATCCAGTCGGCACCGGGAACGATGCGGTATTTGCGGGTTTGACGAGGCTTGCGGTTCCTGGTGAGTGAGGCATTCTCGGGCCTGCGTCCTGGTTGTGAGTTCCCCTTTATGCCTGATCAAATCCCATTCCTCGACATCGAGTTCGTGGACAACCCGGAGCCACGTTGCCCGTGCGTGTTGCTGCTGGATACTTCCACCTCGATGCAAGGTGCTTCTATCACGTTGCTGAACGAGGCCGTGGAACTATTTTCCCGCGACCTTCTGTCTGACCGGTTGGGAACCAAGCGGGTCGAAGTGGCCGTTGTGACCTTTGGCGAAGGGGTTCGGACGGTGCAGGATTTCACCAGTCCTCTGACCTTCGTCCCGCCGAGGCTGGAGCCGGGTGGGAGCACCCCGATGGGTGAAGGCGTGATCCACGCGGTCGGATTGCTGGAGGCACGCAAGCGCAAGTATCAGGAAGCGGGCATCGCCTACTTCCGGCCGTGGCTTTTCCTGATCACCGATGGTGAGCCAACCGATTACGAGACTCACTACTGGCGGGACGCCGTGCGGCTCGCCCGCGAGGGAGAAACCGCCAAGAAGCTGCTGTTCTTCGGCATCGCCGTCACCGATGCCGACCAGAGGAAGCTCAACGAGCTTTGCCCGCCGAACCGGCCGTCACTCAAGATGCGCGGATTGAGCTTTCGGGAGTTCTTCCTGTGGCTGTCCTCCACGCTGCGTAGCGTTTCCTCGGGTGCGCCGGGGGCCACCGGGGTCGCACTGCCGTCCCCCTCGGGGTGGGCGTCGGTCGATATCTGAGGGGTATGTGGAAGGCAGCGTGCGTTTCGGTGCGGGGTTCCGCCCACGAGGCGAAAGGATTGCCCTGCCAGGACGCGAGCACGGCCCTGGCGGTTGGGTCTGGTGGAGAAACCTTCGTGCTCGCGGTCTCGGACGGTGCCGGCACGGCGCGCCATGCGGAGGTGGGGTCCAGGCTGCTAGTGGACGGAGCGGTGGCAATTTTCACCCGACTCCTGGCTGACCACCCCCAGCCCGAAGAGCAGGTCCGGGAGTGGGATCGCCAGGATGGAATGGAGTTCGTGAAAGAACTTCGCGGGCTAGTGGAGGACGCCGCCGAAGCACGGGGGGCGGTTGTGCATGAGTTCGCGGCCACGCTCCTCGTCGCCGTCGTCCATCCCGCCGCTTCGTTGTTCTTCCAGGTAGGTGATGGCTGCTGGGTCGCTTCGCGTTTCGGGGTGTTGGGCGCGGTGACATGGCCCGCCCAAGGGGAGTTTGTCGGACAGACGATGTTCGTCACTTCGGGCGAGGCGTCGGAGCACTTCCAGTTGGAAAAAATGGAAGGCCGCCCAGACTTTGTCGCCGGGCTATCCGATGGGCTGGAGCGGTTGGCCCTGGACATGAGCGGTCGGGTGCCCGGCCTCGGCTTCTTCCTTCCGCTCGTGCGCCAGCGTCTCGCGGCAGCAGATGCGGCCGGCTTTGAGGAGGGACTGTGCGGGTTCCTCAACTCGGAGAAGGTCTGCGCGCGGACAGACGACGACAAAAGCCTCGTGCTCCTGGTCCATGCCGAAGGTCCATGACGAAACGGGCCGGGTCTTCACGACCGGTGAACGGTTGGGGGGCGGTGGCCAGGGAGAGGTCTTCCGACTTGAAGGGGTGCCGGGAGTCTGTGTGAAAGTTTACACCCAGCGGCCTGCGGCCACGCAGACGCAGAAGTTGCGTTTGCTGCGTGAGCGGTCGGCAGGATTGACCAACGCCGCTGCCCTGCCGCTGTCGGTCGCTTTTGCGGACGCCGCGAAGGCAACGGCGGTCGGCTTCTTCCAGCCTGTCATCGGGGGGCAGGAGGTTTACGAACTCTACGGGACCCGCTCCCGGATTCAGCACTTCCCGAGCGCCAACTGGAAGTTCCTCGTCCATGCGGCCTTCAACCTTGCCGTCGCCTTCGAGGCGCTGCACGCCGCCAACATCCTCGTGGGGGATGTGAACGAGGGGAACGTCAAGGTGCTGCCCGACGCGACGGTGCGACTCATCGACGCGGACAGCTTCCAGGTCACCGATGGGGCAACGGTGTATCCCTCCAACGTGGGCACGCCCATCTGGACGCCGGCGGAATTGCAGGGACAGAATCTTGCCGGCTTTACCCGCACGCCGAACCACGACCTGTTCGGCCTGTCGCAGATGCTCTTCCTGCTGCTCTTCACGGGCAGACACCCGTTCTCCGGCGTGCCTCGGGGCGGCCGGCAACTCACCATTGACGATGCCATCCGTGAACAGGCGTTCGCGTTTGCCCCGGAGCGGTTTGGCGTGCCTCTGACGCCGCCACCTGGCTGCCCGCGGTTGGATATGCTGCCGCCAGAGATGCAACACCTCTTCGGGCGTGCCTTTCTCAAAGGTTCCGAGCAGGCGGGCGCTCGTCCCTCGGCCCGGCAGTGGGGGGAGGCGCTGACCGGGCTGCTCGGTGGTTTGGTGACGTGTGCCCGCCGCCCGTCGCACGTTTACTGGCGCGGGGCCACAACCTGCCCGTGGTGCGCCGTGGTTGGTCAGGTCGGTGTCGATCTCTTTCCGGCCACAACGGGCACCGGAGGCAATACCGCCGCGCCGGCCTCCGGCGAGGAAAGCCTCCTGGCTTGGCTCCAAGGGTTGCGACCAGAGCAGTTCGCCACCACATCGCCACCGCAGTTCCCCGAACTTGCGCCCGAGCGGCTCCCGGAACCGCCAACCGGGTTCTGGAGTTCTGTGCACCGGGCATTCTCTCCCGCAGGTTGGCGCAGGGGCTACCTGTCCGCCGCGCTGGACGCTCACCGCAGGACCGAGGCAACGGCCACGGAGGTGCTACGCCGTCTGATTCAGGAGCAGGGCGTTGTGATCTCGACCTACCACGGGGAGTTCGCGCGCGTCCGCACGGCGCTCAGTCCTCTGGTGCAATCCCTCGGGCAGCCTGGGAGCCTCCTCCGGACCGTGGAAGCGGCGGTCAACTTGGAACGCGCAAGCCTGGAGCTAAAGGAGTTTCTCCAAGGCATCCCGTTGCGCCGTGCGACGATCCCCGGAATTGGGGAGGGCCGCAAGATCACCCTGCAATCTCACGGCATTGAGACCGCCGCGGATGTGTCGGCCGCAGCCATTGGCCGGTTGCATGGTTTCGGCCGAACTCTCACTGCCTCACTGATGGACTGGCGACGCAGATGTGAGACCCGCTTCCGGTTCGATCCTACTCGTGCGCCCACCCCAGCGTTGCGGCAGGAGATTGAGCGGCGGCTTCAGGAACGGATGAAGGTTGTCCGGGCGGAGGCGGCGAAGCAGGAGATTGCTCTAAACGAAGCACGCCGCCGCTGCGTCGAGAACTTGCGAAAAGCCGAGGCGCAAATCGTTCAAGCAGCACGGCAGCGTGACCAAGCGAAAGCGAACGCAGCACTCATCGAGGGTGAGTTGAGGAGGATATGAGCCGGTGCGCGTCGCTGAAGCAATTTTGTCACTGCTACTTGTGGGAATTGGAAGTGACGCTCAGAACAGGCATACAGATTGCTTGTGTAGAGACTCAACATTCCTGTGAGGGTCTGCGCGTTCAAGGCCACGTCGCTGGCGCGGACCTGAGGAGTGGGATGGCGCAAGAGCGCGGACGGGCAGGGTTGATATCGTTCAGCCTTCCCGGATTGCGACGCCTAGTGTGAGCGGTGGGTGCGAGACGACCGGACTCGCGTTTCCTGGTGCGGACTGAAGGTTCGCACCGCGTCATCAACCCTATGTAACACTATGCTCCGCAAACACATTATCGCCGCGCTCGAAAAGATGGAAATGAATCCCATGCCCGGGAGGGTGGTGGATCATCTGGAGGCTGAGGTCCAAGCCGAGGTCGGCGAGGTGATCAAACGCCTCGTGACGCCTGGACACGTCGCTCGCGCTTTCGCGCTCTCATTCGGCGCGCCTGTGCCTCGGGCGGGCCAAGCATCGGCGCCGAGCAACCTCGCCAAGCCGTAATCCAGTAGGCGGGCTGGGTTCGGAGGCTCCGGTCGCAGGTCTTCACCTCCGCCTGAGCACCTCCATGCTCCTGCACCTTCGCGCCCTTTCGCTTTGTTCCCCCTTGCCATGAGAGCTCATTCCCCAAAGTCCCGCGCCAAGGTGAAGCCGTCGTCGCAGAACAGGACTCGACAAATACGAGTGCGTCTTCCCATCGGCCCGAACCCGGACGGTAGCGGGGGACCGGCGGCTCGTTGGTTGCAACTCCGGCCGGGGGTCCGCGCGAAAGCCGTTGCTCTGGTCCTCACGGCAGCCGCTGAACGGGTCGATCTTGGTGAGTTGGTGACGATTCGTAGCGATCTGCGGGACCTTGCCGCCGTCCTGAACCTTGCGCTTCGCGCCAGCGGTGGTCTCGCCCACGACCACTTCGCCCTGGCTGAAATCATTGCGCGCTTGGATCGGCTGTTCGGCCGAACGCGGTGAAGGCATACCCAACCATGCCAGCTATCCTCGTCAGACACGGGCGCTCGCCATCCTTGGCGGGGCGTTTGGCTTATGATTATCGACAGCGGGAGGGAGGCGTCGAGATCAGCGGCCGTGTGCGCCTCGGTGTCATTACCGGGGATGCGCTTACGGATGCACGCACGATGCTGTCCGGCAACGAGGTTGGCCGATGCGAGTGCTTTTCCGTGATTACCTCGATGGTGGTCAGCCACCCTGATGGCAAGCCGAGGCCAGAGGATTGGAGACTGCTCTCGGACGCCGTTAAACGGGTCATAGATGCGATTAAACCTGGCGCGGACTACATCGCCAGCAGGCACGTCAACACCGGCCACGGGCACATCCACGCGCGGATGGCCAACGACGACGGCCACGGGCGCGCGATCCAAATAAATCAACGTGCGCTCTACGACCTGAAGCAGCGGCTGACATGGAATGTCAACCAGGACGTGACCTCAAGCTGGGTCGTCCGCCCGCTGAGTCGCGTTGTTCGCCGGGTCTGGGCCGCCATGAGTGTGCGCCGGCTCGCGGGTTTTCTCCGCGACGGCCTGATCCGTCTTGGTCGGCTCGGCCGGACGGGAATCTCCACCGTGGCTAGCATCGAGCTTTGTGGCAGCGATTTCGCCCCGTCGCGGCGGGTGCGCCTGGACCGCCCCGTTTCTCTCCACACCCTGGCCCGGTATAGCGGCATAGACCTTTCTCACGTGCTGCCAGATGGCAGCCAACCAACACCCACACCCCACACCCATCATGAGCGCCAAACAACAGAAACCCACCGACGAAAACCGCCTCATCCAGGAGGAGAAAGACAAGTTGAGCGAGACCTTGAACGCCGAGGACGCGTTCCGCCCGCGGCTGTCGCTCGAGCAGTGGC
>CAXTFX010000022.1:0-8052 GCA_964243185.1 uncultured Chthoniobacterales bacterium | reverse complement strand
GCCGAGGCGATCCTCCGGCGATCGCTCGAGCTGAACGAGAAGCTCGCCGCCGAAAATGTGAAGCTGCTCGCAGAGGTCGAGAGATTAAGCGTCGAACTGACCGGCGAGTGCTGGGTCGAACTCTCTGCACGCGAGAGTATTCGTTCATCGGAACTCCGCCGATTGGCCAGGGGCAACCCGCACTCGCCGGAAGTCAACCTAAGCAACCAGAACAAAATGCACCAGTGGTCCTTGCCATCACTGTTCGTGAACGGGATCGAGGTGCAGCACCCGTTGTGGAGTTATCAGGAACTGTTAGCAACCTTACGATCCGGCGGCCCACTGGACAAGCCGAAGGAGTTGGGCACCTACAAACCGGCGGGGGCCAATCCGAACGCCCCGATCAATTTGTGCATCCCTCCGCATCTGCAAGGGATTCCGACGACACCCCCATGATCGTTGACCAAGATGTTCAAATGTCCGAGCCGGTTGAGAGGCCAACTACCCCGCCGGCTGCTCCCAACGAAGGCACAAGCAGCAGTAATCATCTCTTGGTAGATACCCCGAGCTTGATGTCGATGTCATCCGCCGAGGTTCTCGCCGACGTAGTGCGGCGACAAACGGCCGTGGAAGCCGATCCAATCGCGCTCGCGCGGCAGCGGCAGCTCCTTGCCGAAGAGCTGGCTGCTTGGCAGCAAATGGGCGCGAACCTCGGTCCCTACCTGGATACAGTTTCACGCCAGGCGAACTCATCTCAGGTAAACTCTCCGCCTTCGACCACGTTGACTCCCGTAACAGTGGACCCAGCGGTGAACAAGGGTAACTTTTCGGGGCAAAGCGTTGTTGATGCAGGTCAGACCGATGAGCCACTTTTCTCTCCGCTTGATTGCCAAGCGGAAGAACCTTTAGGAGATGACGCACAAAGGAATAATAGCATCCTAGTGCCGGCTCCCAAGCAACAGTCCGTCGAGGAAGTAGCCGACGCAACCGGGGCCGAGTCCAGCATTACCTTGTAGCTAACTGAACTGCTTCTGAAACTATACCTATCTTTGATCAGTTTCGACCACGCTTCAAAGCGGCCCGACTCGATTTGTCATTTCTCCCGTATCGATCCGGTATGTAATCCGAAAACGCTCGCCTTTGTGGATTGTGTTAGGATTGTCGCCGTGGTTCTCAGGTGCCCACACCCGCCGGCTTAAACTTGTGAGTCGCAAGTAAATGACAGTTTGACTGGCGCGCTGCTCGACACTGACCGCTTGAACGCTGCCAACGACGGTTTTCTCTTTCGATGCACCGGCCACAGCATTCCGGCACATGATTGTGAGCAGGAGGGCTGCTATCAAGCAGGCCGAGATGGCACGACGTGGCTGGTTGGACGAGGGGCCGAGCGTGATCATGTTCATGGATTGCGGGTTTACATCAAGCTAGATAACGTTGGTAAGCGGCTCGTAGATCGGCCTCCGCGCGGGCGCGATACTCGGCGCTGGCACGTGTAATGTGCCGGTCGCTCCGGGCAAGCCGCCGGTGCAACGCCACCCCCACGACCAAGCCCGCCGCAAGGCTTAGCAATGCGATCAGCGCGAGCAACAAACTAGACGAAGGGAGTCCAATGATTTCGGAGATGACTCCCAGAGCGAAGCAACAAACCCAGAATCCACCCCCGGCCGCGCCGAGGGCAGCCACCGTGCGCCCGAGACTGCCTGTCCCTGCGGACAGGGGCGGGAGGAGGCGTTCGTGATGAACAAGGGCGTGGGCCTGGTTAGCCGAGTGATTCCGAACCCAGACCAATGTGCGGTCGCTGAACACCAGAGTCACGTCTTGACCGTCGCGCAAGACCACCTCGTTATAGCCTTCCAGCCAATAGTGGTTCTCCTGGCGGGTGTTCCATTCGCGTAACCAGAATTCTGCGCGTCTGACATGCGTAGTCTGGGTCCACACAGGGGCGATATTGCCGGTGCCCTGGTAGATGTAACCACCTCCGCCGCCACTTTGGGTGAACGCCTTGGTGAACACCCTCCAACCGATGACCTCGCCACGGATCGCGCCGAAGCGCAGCACCGGCCCGGCAGCACCGCTGGCGGGAAGGGGCGGTGGGGACTGGGGGTAAGCTGCGGGCGCAGCCTTGGTGGCGAGCCGTCGGGAGACTCCCTTCGCGATGGTGGCCACGTTGCCGGCCGTGCGAACCAAACCCCAGATGTTGATATTGGGCGCTGACATAGGGTGTCCAGAGGAGAGGGAAACCGTGGGGTGGAGAAGCCGCCACCCACGCAAGGGGTAAGGATTAGCTTCCCGCATCCGTGAAATCAACACTCGATTTCTCGCATCCGTGAAAAGGAAGCGCCGACCATGCCCTGCGCATGGCTCCCCGGCCCGGCTGGCTCGACCAGCACTTTTCCTCTTTTTTGCGCGCCCGCCGCGGTGAGGGCACCTACGCAGCCTTGTCCAGGGCAACGGGTGTTCCCATTGGCACCCTGCACCGCCTGGAGATGGGCCAGCAGTCAGCGACCCTGCGACTTCTTGAACAGGTCCTTCGGCGGCTCAAGGCAAGCCCGGCCGATGTCTTCCCGGCTGACTGGCAGAGGACGCGGCGGCCATCCATGGCCACAAAGGACCACGGTGACGCCTGATCGCAACAACTCTGAGAAAATCTTGAGAAAGGGATTGCACCACATAGTGAAGGGGGAAATCTCACCTCGCTCGGTCTCTGCGGCCGAATGGTGACAATGGCTCCCTCCGGGAATATGGAGACTTGATGTTCCATCCAGTAAATACTCGGTGCTTACAGAAACTATGGTTCTCCTCCGGGAGAACATCCGCAACGGCAGGCCAAGCGATTGGTCCACCGTTCTTCTTGCTTGGGCACGCCAGAACGGGATTGCCGGAATAGAAACGTAGGGGCATTGCGCTATTGGCATGGAGCTGGTCTAGCCGTCTTATACCTTGCGTTTGTGGTTAGTAGAACTCGTGCAAGCCGGTCAACACCGTCACCTTTTCTGAAAGGGGTTCAGCTTTCCTCCGTCGGCCGTTCGCCGCAGAGTTCATCCAAACGGTCCACCTGTCGGCGCATCTGTTTGGAAACGGCCCGCAGCTTGCGGCGGTCCAGCGGAACCGGCGCATCGGCGGCAAGAGGGGAAATCTGCCCGTCGCTCGGCTCCTCGATGCCAAGCAACCATTCCATGCTCACGGCGAAGTAGCGCGCCAAGGTCGCCAACTCCTCCACCCGCGGCACAGAGCGCGCCCCGCGCAGGTAGTTACTCAGGGCAGCCGGGGAGATGCCGGTGGCCTCGGCAAGTTGGCCCTGGGTGACGCCGCGGCCTCTGAGCACCTCGGTAAACCGCTCGCGGAATCGGAACGAACGTGAATTTTCTGATTGCATTATCTACAAATGAAAACAGAGTTGGTCTGCTGGCGTGACGCCGGCCAGCACACCCCGCCATCCAACCACAAACCTGATGCACACGCCAGCGCCCTCGCCCGGAGAAAGACCCTCCTACCTTTACCTCTTACTCAGTCGGGAGTGCCCAGACCGTATTAAGATGGGCATTACGGATTCCCTGTCCGCGCGCATCACCACGCTTCAGAACATCTTTGGTGGCTTAAACCTCGGGGCGTCCTGGCTGGTCCGGGCGTCGAGCCGGCACGAAGCCGTGGGTCTGGAGCGCACCCTGAAATACCTCTATGGATACGCCTTAAACTGGCGGGCGGAACCCCCGAGGGCGCGCACGCCGGGCGCGGCGAGCAACGGCCATGACGAATGGTATCAGTTCAGGGCGCTGACGCCGATGCTCGGCAGCATCGGGCACGTGATTGAGCACTGCGGTAAACGGGAACACCTATTTCCCTCCCAAGGCGTGCCCGCACCGACAGCACCCCTTCAAGACAACACCCGCGAGGAGCGCCAGCTACTGCGGCAACAGCGCGAGGAGCAGCGTGCCCGCGAGCAGATGGCCGAGAGCGAAGCGGGGTTTCAGTTCATGCGCCGATGGTTCGCAACCCGCTCCGAACGGCTGCTGGTGGCCGGTGCGCCAGAGGAGGACCACCGAGGCGTGCTCCGGCGCGAGTTTACGTTCCAGCGCGGGGGGCTGCTGAACGGGGAGTGTCTGCCGTGGAGTGATGGCCGCGGCGAGTGGGATGCACTCTGGCTGCCGGGCATCCTGCGCTGCCACACGGCGGAGGGCACGCGGCTGGCAACCACCTACCTCTCCGAGATCGCCTTCGGTGACGATGGCCGGACCTTCACGGTGGGCTTCGCGTTCGGAGAAGCCTTTCGCCGACCGGCCGAACGCTTCGTGCCCAATTCCCTCTTGCCCCAGCAAATCCGGGAGTGGGTGGCCACCGTCTGAGCGATCAACCGCGTCCCGCCTCGTTCCCGCCAGCATGGATGCCTCACGACTCCCCCCACCAATCAAAGAGGCCGCCTACAAGCTGTTCCAGGTGACGGTCGCCCTGCGTGCATCCCCCCAGGCCGATCCTCCGCCTCCTCCCGCCGTAGTCGGGTGGGACGAGGACGCAGACGGGGAAACTCCGTCGTCCCCGTCCGAGAAAGGCCCCGACCTTGCGGTTCTGTTCACCCCGTCAGGGGACGGTGAAGCTGCCGACGAGAGCGTCATCCGCGTTTACCTTCACCTCTCTCAGGAGGATACCACCCGCGAGGCTGCCCGCTTTGCCCATGCCGCCGACGTGTTCGCCGCCCGAGCGCGGCGGTTCCTTCTGCCCGCCGCGGCCGTCGTCATCAAAACGGTCGGGGATGACCTTTCCAGTCCGTCGCTCGTGCCTGCCGACGACCAGATGCAACCCAGGTTGACCCGCTGGTTAGAAAGCTGGGAGGAGTTTGCCTACTTGTGGCGGGTGTGGCAGCGCCCATCCGTCGTGACTGCGCTCCCAAATGCCGACGCAACGGCTCCATCTGAGCCGGTTCTCAGCGCCGCCCAGACCACTGCGGTCGAGCGGTTGATGGCGCTCCGGCGTGCGCGGGAGAGCGCCGGCAGCCACCTGCCCCGCGCGGTGCTGGCCCGCTGGAGCCATCCTCTGATTGTAGGTCCGAGCGGTAGCGGCAAAGGCTTCGCCATCCGCGAGGCTGCCCGGCGGCTGGGGCTGGCTTACGGCCGGTGGGAGGTGGGCGCGTGGAACATCGTTGCCGGTCGCTCGAACCGGGCCAGCGTCGAGCAGATCGAGCGGTTTCTCGCCAACAGTCCGCAAGGGGCACTCGTGCATCTGGCTGGCCTGGACGCCTTGTCATCGGCCCGGATCAGCGCGGGTGACAGCAACGTGAGTTGGTGGGGGTCGGTGCTGGCCGAGGTCGAACGTTTTCTGGACTGGTGCTCGGAACGCAATTCCTTCGATGAGCAAGCTCAACCATCAGTCCGGCCCTACGTTGTCGGAAGCGCCCGGTTTTCGGCGCTCTGGGGTGGCCATGACCTGGGTGGACCAACGGGCGCAAACGCTTGGCGCGTCGCCGACGATGAGGAACTGACGGGTGCCGCAGCCGCGGCCACCTGGATCAAGCAGGAGGGGCAGATGCCGGTCGGCCTGCTGGGACGGTTGACCCTGCCGCCGCTGATTATCGGTCGCGTCGGCCAGGAGGAGGCCGCCAGCCTAGCGAGGGCCGTTTGCACGGCGCTTCCACCTGCCCTGGATGGAATGCTCGCCGAGGCAGAGTTGGCCGCATCTCTTGCCGGATCGGATGGCTGGCGCGGGTTGGCACGCTGCGTCGAGGCACAGCTTACTCTCGCTTGAACCTAAGAACTGCTAACAAAATGAGGATTTTCAGCCTTTTCAGGATGGCAGGCTGCGGCCTATGGCCAAGCCGTTGTTGCCCGAAGCCCTCTGGAAGGAGATCGAGCCGCTGTTGCCGCCCTTGCCCCCTCGCCGGGCGAAAAACCCGGGGCGAAAGCCCATCGCGCACCGGGCGGCGCTGACGGGCATTCTCTTCGTGCTCAAGACCGGCATTGCCTGGGAGGACCTGCCCCGGGAGATGGGCTGCGGCAGTGGGATGACCTGCTGGCGGCGGCTGGCCGCCTGGCAGGCCGCCGGGGTGTGGTCGGCCCTGCACCGTTTGTTTCTGGGAAAGCTGGCCGCGGCGGGCCAGATCGACTGGCGCCGCTCCCTGGTGGACTCCTCCAGCGTGCGCGCCCTAAAAGGGGGCCAGGACGGGAGCGAACCCCACCGACCGGGCGCGGGCGGGCGGCAAGCACCACGTGCTCACCGACGGGGGTGGCGTGCCCCTGAGCCTGCTTTTGAGTGCGGCCAACGTGCCGGACGTAAACCTGATGCTGGCCCTGGTGGATGCCGCCGCCCTCTTCTTGGCCACCCACCGCCGCCGGCCCCGGCCCGCGGGCCGGCCGAGGATCGGCTCTATGCCGACTGCGCCTACAACAGCCAGGCTCACCGCGCGGCCCTCTGCGCGCGGGGGCTTCTGCCCGTCATCGGCCGCCGCGGGCAGCCCCACGGCAGCGGCTTGGGCAAAACCCGCTGGCCGGTGGAGCGCACGTTTTCCTGGCTGCACCAGTTCGGGAGGCTGCGCATCCGCTGGGAACGCCGCGCCGACCTCCACGAGGCCCTGCTCACCTTGGGCGGCGCGCTGATCTGTGCCCGCAAGCCCTAAATTCACTCTGTTAGGAGTTCTAAGCTTGCGACGCCCTTCGGTTGAGACCATCAGCGAGTTAGCCAGAGGCAGGGGGGGGTGAGCGTTATTACGGTGGGCCGGCGACGTCCACCGCCGGTGGTCCCGCAAGTAATTTGAAGCGGCTGGACCATACTGGCAGGTGCCGATTCAAAGGGGTAAATTGAAAATTGAGCCAGCGTTCAGCTTGGTAGCTCAACCTGAACAGCGACATGGACCAATTGGCCCGCTCAAATTGAAGCCGGCCTAACGTCCGCCGCGTGTCCCTCCTGCCGCTTGTGCTACAAGTTGTGCTACGTGGAGGCCAGCCAGGATTCAACCGCAGTCCAGGGCATTATACTCGCAAATTAGCCCCCTTAAACGTGATACGTTGCACAACGAAACCTAAAGCAACGTCATAAAACCTATAAAAACACAATCCTAAGTCTGGCGCGTCTGCCAATTTCGCCACCTTGGCTTGGGCTATCCCACGTTTGCATACAACCGTTGGCACCGCGACACCAGGATGACGCGCGGCGTTTACGCCACGCTTTGTGACCCCGGTTGGACCCGAAATCATACGTCCAGGTTGCGGACGTTCAGGGCGTTGTCCTCGATGAACTGCCGGCGGGGCTCGACCACGTCGCCCATGAGCAGGGTGAACATCTTGTCGGCCGCGATGGCGTTGGTTTCGTTGAGGTCCACCTGGAGCAGCTTGCGGTGCTGCGGGTCCATCGTGGTCGCAAACAGCTCCTTGGCGTTCATCTCTCCGAGGCCCTTGAACCGCTTGATCTGCACGCCCTTGCGACCGTTTTCCTTCACCCGCTCCAGGATTTCGCCGACGGAGAACAGCGGGTGGGCGACGGCGCGGTCGCCCTCGCCTTCGACCAGCTCAAACAAGGGTTTGTCCTGCGCGGCGTAGTGCGCGATGTCCAGGCCAAGGGCGGCGAGGTCGTCAATGACGCGCTGCACGGCCGTGGATTCGTAGAGTTCCACCAGGCGCGCGCGGCGGCGGCCACCGGCGGGGATGGGCACGGCGGCAGCTTGGACCACGGGCGCGGGGTGATCCTCACCGTTGACGCCGTTTTCCTCCGCCCCGGGGTCCGTGGACTCCGCGGGAGCCGGGTCGGCGAACAGGTTCAGGTCGCGGTTGGCCTGCGAGAACGCGCGCACGGCGGCCTCGTCGGCGAAGTATTCGACGCTCTCGGCGTTGCCCGCGCGGACCTTGACGAGGTAGGTCGGCAGGTGGCCACCGGCGGTTTCGCGTTGGGACAGGTAACGCTCGAAGTCGCCGCCGTGCCGGCGGATGGCGCCGGAAAGGCGGTCGAGCTTTTCGAGGTGGTCGAGGATTTCCTGCAACTTGGCGTCGGCGAACTCCTTGCCGTCGGCGGCGTTACGGAGGCGCAGGTCCTCGGCACCGAGCTGGGTCAGGATGCGGTTGAGCTGGAGGTCGTCGTCCACGTATTCCTCGC
>CAXTFX010000021.1:0-20453 GCA_964243185.1 uncultured Chthoniobacterales bacterium | reverse complement strand
AGGTCGCGCGCCGGCTGCGTGCGCTCGTCGGCGAAGCGCAGGTATTGGTCGGGGTTCCAGGCGGTGGAAGTTGCCACGGGGTGGTCGGGTGGAGGGTCGCTCAGGGTGGTGCGTCCGCCCCGCTCAGAAGCTTGGGGAGCAAGGCCGGGTCAAGCGGGCGGTCGTCGGCCAGGCCGAGGAGGCCGTCCCGGGTCCGCGCCGCCTCCGCCGGGCTAAGGCCGCCCAGGCGGAAGAGTTCGTCCGCTTTCTCCAGCAGCCGGGATTCCGGGAGCTTCTGGTCAGGGTCGCCGCTGCACGCGGCCCGCTCGACGGAGTGTTCCCGGCCATCGGCGGTCCGCACCGTGACCCGCGCGCCCCAGGCGCCCGGGTAAGCGGAAACGAACGGTTCGCCCGCGCCGACGCGCACCTTCGCCCGGTCCGCCGCGAGCCGCTGCCGGCTGTCGGCGTCGAACGACGCGAACCCCACGCGGCCGTCCGCCAGGGCCGCGGCGACGCCGTGTTGCAGGGAGAACTTCGCGTTGTATTCCGTCTGCGGGTCCGGCCGGTCGCAGACGGCGATGGCCGCGGCGTAGGTTTCCACCGACACCGCTGCCGCCGGCGCCCCGGCGAGCAGGTCGTGCAGCGCCAGGGCGGCGTCAATGGCCGGGTGCGTGTGCCGGCAGGACGGCCACGGCTTGATGGAGGTCTGGTGGACCTGCCAGGGCGCGTCCGGGTCGGCGAGCAGCGCGTCGGGGTTGGCGTCGGGACACATCCCGGCGAACAGGCCGCACTCCCCCTCCAGGATCGCGGGCGGGCCGGTGAACCCGTCCCGCGCCAGGTCCGCCGCCATCACGCCGGCCTCGGCGGCGCGGCCGGCGTGGAGGTGCTTGGACATCGCGCCCGTTTTCAAGAATTCCCAGAACCCGGCCGACTGCGTGCCGGCGTTGCCGAGGGCGTGAAGCGTCTGCGCGTCGTCCAGCCCGAGCAGGTGCGCGGCGGCCATCGCGGAGCCGAACGGGCCGCACGTCGCGGTGTTGTGGAAGACCCGGTAATGCGCCGCCCCGACGGCCGTGCCGACGCGGCAGCACGCCTCGTAGCCGTGCAGGGTCGCGTCGAGCAGCGCGTGCCCGGGGGCGTTTTCCCGTTGCCCGAGCGCGAGGACCGCGGGCACGACGACGCAACCCGGATGGGTCACGGACGCGCGGTGCAGGTCGTCCGTTTCCAGCATGTGCGACACGCAGCCGACGAGGAACGCCTGCCGCGCGGCGTCCAGGGTCGCGCCTTGCTGCCGGCGGGCCCAGCGCCCCACGATCTGCCCCGGCGGGGTGGTGCGCCCGCCGACCGCGCTGGCGACGGTGTCGAGCACGAACATCGCGGCCTCGCGCCGGTCCGCGGCGCCGACCGGCTTGCGCCGGATCAGCGGGATGAGCCGGGCGGTGAGGGACGGCGACGGGACGCGCGCGGGGAGTTTTCCGGGGCTGGCGGCAGTGCTCATTGGGGGGACGGGCAACCGGGGGTTGAGGGAAAGGTTTTCAGCGTCCGGCACGTCCGCAACGGAAGGTTCGCGGCCCCTCACCCCGCCAGCTCGCGCATGACTTTTATCAGGTCCGACTTGCCCTCGAAGCCGATGCCGGGCAGCTCCGGCATGACGATGTAGCTGTTCTCCACCCGCACGCCGTCCGGGAAACCACCGTAGGGCTGGAACAGATCGGGGTAGCTCTCGTTGCCGCCCAGCCCGAGTCCCGCCGCGAGGTTCAGCGACATCTGGTGGCCGCCATGCGGGATGCAGCGGCCCGGGGACCATCCGGCCACCTGTAGCGCGGCCAGCGTGCGCTGGTATTCGCACAGGCCGTAGGACAGCGCGCAGTCGAACTGCAGCCAGTCGCGGTCCGGGCGCATCCCGCCGTAGCGGAGCAGGTTGCGCGCGTCCTGGTGACTGAACAAGTTCTCGCCCGTGGCCATCGGGCCGGGGTAAAACTCGGCCAGCGCCGCCTGCAGGGCGAAGTCCAGCGGGTCGCCCGCTTCCTCATACCAGAACAGCGGGTAGTCGCGCAGCATCCTGGCGTAGGCGATGGCGTCCTCCAGGTTCAGGCGGCCGTTGGCGTCCACGGCGAGTTGCGCCTGGCCGTCCAACTCGGCCAGCACGCCCTCGATGCGCGGACGATCCCCGTCGGGGCCGTTGCCGATCTTCATCTTCACCACGGTGTAGCCGCGGTCGAGGTAGGAGCGCATCTCGGCGCGAAGCTGTTCCAGGCCTTTGCCCGGGTAGTAGTAACCCCCTGCCGCATAGACGAACACGCGCGGGTTCGCCTCCCGCCCGTGCCGCTCGGCCAGCAGGCGGAACAAGGGCTTGCCCGCGATCTTGGCAACCGCGTCCCACACCGCCATGTCAACGGTCCCGACGGCCACCGAGCGTTCGCCGTGGCCGCCGGGTTTCTCGTTCTTCATCAGCGTGGCCCAGACGCGGTCCGGGTCCAGGTTGTCGCCCGCGTCGTTGAGCAAACTCTTGGGGTCGGCCTCGCGCAGCCGCGGGGCGAACCGCTCGCGGATCAGGCCGCCCTGACCGTAGCGGCCGTTGGAGTTGAAGCCGTAGCCGACCACCCGGCGGCCGTCGCGGACCACGTCGGTCACGACGGCAACCAACGAGAGGGTCATCCGGGAGAAATCAATGTAGGCGTTGGCAATCGCCGAGGCGATGGGGGCCGTGACTTCCCGGATGTCGGTGATACGCATGAGATTCTCCCTGGCTTGAATGAGGGCAGCCCCGCCCGGGACCGCAGGCTCAACGGCCGAAGAAGCTCACGTCCAGGGTGAACGCCTCGGCCTCCGCGCCCGCGCGGCCTAGGTGCAGGAAATCCGGGGTGCCGTTCGGGTCGCTGTGCGTGGAGTATTGCGGCAGCAGGATTTGCGTGGCGGGATCAACGGTGGCCCCGTAGAAATCCGCCGTGCTGTCGAAGGTGCCCGAGTGCAGGATGAAGTCGTTGATCGCGTTGTGCGCGTCGTAGGTGGCCTGCGTCGTGCCCGCCTGGCCGACGTTGGAGATCAACGTGGAGCCGATGGCGTGGATGCCCCGGGCGTGCAGTTGGCCGACGAGGTTCGCCAGCGAGGCGGTGCTCTCGCCGACGGGGATCTTGTCGCCGAAGTCGTTGGTGCCCGCGTAGAAGAGCACGTCGGTGACGCCGCTGACGGTGAGCACGTCCCGGTTGAAGCGCTCCGGCAGGTGCTGCGGCAGGGCGCGCGTTTCCCCGGGTCCGGGGGTCGCCGCCGTGTCCCCGCCGATCCCGGCGTTGACGACGCTGACCTTGTTGCCGTAAGCCGCGTGCAAGCGGCGGGACATCCAGTTCAGGAAGCGGTCGTTGGCGTCCGGCGTGGTGATGGAGCCATCGGCTGAGGAGCTGCCCGCGACCACGAGCACCCGCGTGTCCGCCGCGGCGCGCACGTCCAACCCGGTCACGAAGAAGAAGGAGGAGGTCTCGTAGGGGAAGGCAAAGTCGTCGCCGTCCCCGGTATGGTCCCCGCTGCCCGGGGCGCCGAGGAAGGATTCCGTCAGGGCGGTGCCGTGGAAGGTCATCGGCCCGGTGGTGCCCCGGACATACATGCTGACGGCGAGGTTCTTACCGTTGATCAGCGGGTCCGCGGCGACGATGGGCAGCTTGAACTCGTCGCTGTAGAGGTCCTCACCCCCGGGAATGGTCACGCCGGCTTGGCCGCCGTTAAAGGTCACCGCCGTGTTGGTGCCGGCCACCAGGTTGCCGGAGAAGGCTTGAACGCCAACCTTGACCGCCCCGAAGGTGATGGGCTGGGTGCCGTAAGCGTTGCTGAAACGCAGCCGCATCTTCTTGCTCCACAGGTCGGGCTTGATGATCATCCGCAGGGTCTGCTCGTTGGCTCCCTCCGTGGCGGCGTTCGGGAAGGCGAGGTTCACCAAGGCGGGGGTGGTGCCATTTCTAAACGTCCCGCTCGGAGCCGTCTCCCAGGAGGCAACCCACGGCCGGGAGTCGGCCGCCCAGGTCGGGGGCGCGAAAACGCCGGTGAGGACGAGGAGCGCCGAGGCCGCGAGCGCCGCCGGCCGGGCGGGGTGGGAGGACCGGGGAGGGAGGGAAGCGGGCACGGGGGTCCGCGACCCGCGTTGCGTCGGGGGTAACGTCATGGGGGGTTGCTGGGGGGTTGGAGGTTGAAACCTCCGCGCCGCCCCCGGCGGATGCCTCTGTTTGGGGGAAACACCCGCCGGCGGCGGCGGCGCGGGGGCAGGTGCAATATGGGAAGGCCCCTCGGGGCGCGCAAGTTACCCACGGTAATTTTCTGCGGCACCCGCACGGGCCAGCCGGCTTCGATGCCCCGGAGCGTGGCCACGAACCGGCCAGCCCGGAGCGGCTACCCGCCACGCTGGACCGCAGAAACGAGACTGGGTAAGCGAGCGCCAACCCGACGACGCCCACCGCTCCCGGGAGGCTGCCCCGCTTGCGACCTAACACCTTGCACAGGTGGTAAACCCGGAGTCTACGGGGCTCGAACCCGCAACCTCCGCCGTGACAGGGCGGCGCTCTAACCAATTGAGCTAAGACTCCTCAGAGGACGGTGAACTTGCCCGGACCCGCCCCCGCCTGCAACCGCTTTTTCGGGGAGATTCGCCGGCGGAAGGTCGAAGGTGGGGCCGCGCCACCCTCGTTCATCACGTCAACGCGCTTTTGCCAGGATGACAGGAGGTTTCAGGAGGAACAGAAGAGGGGAAAAAGGGCGGTGTCTCACTTTGATGTCCGCGGCGGCGGGGGGTAGGGCGGGCTATCCCTAGGCCGCCGTTTTCGCTGACGGCGCACCTCCCCGCAGCGGGTTAGGGACAGCCCGCCCTACCCGCCGTTTTCCCAAACTGAGACGATACAAAAAAAGGGTTCCGTATGGGTGCCTTGGCCCATCTCACGGCCTTTATCCTGTCATCCTGGCAAAAGCGCCCCGGCCCTCGCCTCCTCGTCACGCGCCACCCCGCGAACCGCGGACGCCGGCGTGCGGAAGCAGATGGCCACCAGGAACGTCGGCACCGTGCCCAGCAGCACGAACCACGGGAACTCCACCGCCGGCAGCCAGTCCCAGCGCACCCCGAACACCCGCGCCGGCACCCCGCTGAAGAACAGCACGCTGGCGAAGCCCGCCAGCATCCCGGTCCAGTTGCCCCGGTCGTTGCCGCGGGTCCTGGTCAACATCCCCGCCAGGAACACGCCCAGCAGCGAGCCGTAGGTGTAGCCGAAAATTCCCAGCACGATGGGGATGATCCGCAGGTCCGGCCGGATGAGCACGAGATACGACGTGACCGAGGCCACCACGATCATCAACCCCGAGAACACCACCGTCGCCCCGCGCACCGCCCGCAGCGTCTGGGGTTCCGTCGCGCCGGGTCGGACGTAGGGCACATACCAGTCCCGGGTGAAGCTCGTCGCCAAGGCATTCAGCGCCGTGGACAGCGAGCCCATCGCGGTTGCAAAGATGCCCGCCAGCAGCAGCCCGCGCATCCCGGCGGGCAGTTCCCGCAGCACGTAGTAGCAGAAAATCTCGTTCGTCGCCCGCGGCAGGTGCGGATCCGGCGCGGCCTGGTAGTGCACCCAGAGTAGCACGCCGATGGTCAGGAACACGAGCACGATGGGGATGTCCGCCAGCCCCGACAGGATCAGCGACATCCGGCTGCGGCGGATGTCCGGCGCCGTCAACATGCGTTGGACCATGTCCTGGTCCGTGCCGTGCGTGGCCATCGTCATGAACGTGCTGCCGAAGAGCGCCGCGAAGATCGTGTATTCCGTCTCGAACATCCCCTTCACCTGCGCCCAGCCGTGGAGCTTCGGGTCGAGTCCCGTCGCGATGAAAAGGTCCCCGGGTTTCGTCCCCGCAAACGCCGTCTGGATCTGCGCCCAACCGCCGGGGATGGACCGGTATAACAACACCAGCGCGACCACGGCGCTGCCCATCATGATGGTGGCCTGGATGAAGTCCGTCCAGATGACGGCTTTGATGCCGCCGAGCGTCGTGTAAATGGCCGTGAGCACCACGACGGCAACGCTGGCCGCGATGTAAATGAACAGCTTGCGTCCTGGTTCCGCCGGCACCCCGGAGACCAGCTCGTAGATCAGGACCAACGCGATGGCCGCGACGTAAATACGTGCCCCGCTGGCTAATACCCGCGTGACGAGGAACACCGCCGAGGCCGCGTTCTTCGACCCCGTGCCGAAGCGCCGCGTCAGGTATTCGTAGATCGAGTAAACGTTGAAATCATAATACGGCTTGATGAAGATGAACGACACCAGCACGCGCGCCAGGATCGTGCCCAACGCCAGTTGCACATACAGGTAAGAGCGGTCGTGATACCCCTCCCCCGGCGTGCCGAAGAACGTCGCCGCCGAGGTCTCCGCCGCGATGATGGAGGCTAATACGGCCCACCACGGGATGCGCCGGCCGCCGAGGGCGAAATCGTGCAGGCTCTCCTCGCGCCGGCCCATGTAGAGGCCGATGCCGAGGATGACCACGAAGTAGGCCAGGATCACCAGGCCGTCGAGCAGCCAACCGGAGGACGTCATATGCCGCGCGCTCTATGGCCGCGGGAGCCCGCCGCGTCAACGTTTCGGGGGGAACATGCTCCCCGTGCCGACGTCCGATCCTGCGCGGCGGCCGTCACACCCTGCTTCCCGCCGAACCCTCACCGCCCCGCCTCCCGGTCCGCCGGCCGGCCGCGGACGAGGAGCACCTTGATCCCGAGGAGAAACACCAACCCGAAGACGGACGCCAGGAACGCGCCGGGGTTAGCCAGCAGGCGGCGCACGGTGCGCGGGAGCGGCAGGCCGCGGTAGCGGACCGGGGGATTCGGGTGCATGGAAAACGAAACGGTTGGGCGTCGCTCTCGGACGCCGCGGCACGCTTTCCGTGCAACTCGTTCGCCCGGCCCCGTGGGGCCGCTCCCGCACCGGCGCCAGGCACGAAGAGCACGCCTCGACCGACCGGCAGTTTGGGCTTCCACCCGGTCCGCCAAAGCGGTAGCTATGAGCTTGGTCACTCCCCGAGTTATCCGTCCTCGGGACGGTTTCCACCCGGAAACCCATCCCGGACGGGAAGAAACCCCCCCGTTATGCCTGAAGCATTTAACTTAGCCCCCGGCCAAAATCGGTCCGCTCACCCGGCCAGGCGCCGGTCGCCCGGCTACATCCCGGCGGGGCAGAACGCGGCGGATGGGGATGCGCGCCCGGACGCCGCGGGGGCTCCCCGGGCCCCCGCGTTGGGGGCGGGGTCGCCCCATGCCACGAACCCGACCCCGTGACCCCGCCCCCTCCCGAGCACCGGTTCCGGTGGCAGTTTGGCGAGAGCCGTTCGCCGGGCTACGGGGACGCGCAACTCCGCGACCTGAGTTGGTCCATGATGGAACCCGCCGGGGCGGTTTCCCCGGTCCCGGCGACGGCGTTGGCACCCGCGGGCTACGTCTTTTTCGGTCAGTTCATCGGGCACGACCTCGTCCGCAGCACCCCCGGGGGTCACGGCCGGGGGCCGGCGGTGGACGCCGTCGAAAATCGAAATTCCGGTCGGCTGGATCTGGACCATCTCTACGGGTTGGAACCTCCCGGCGAGCCCACCGTCGCGTGGGAGGGGGCGCGGTTCGTCCTGGGCAAAACCCAACCGGGGCAGCACCCGCGCGACCTGCGTCGGAACGCGATCGGCGCGCCGCTTATCCACGAGGTCCGCAACGACGAGAACCTGATCTTGGGCCAGCTCACGACGTTGTTCCAGCGGTTCCACAACTTCGTCGTCGGCGAGATCGAGGCGGGCCGGCAGCGGGTGGGCGCGCCCGCCGCCGACGGGAGCGAGCTTCGCCGGCAGGCGCGTCGCCTCGTCACCTGGCACTACCAGTGGATCGTCGTCCATGACTACCTGCCCCGGGTGGTCAACGCCTCCGTGCTCGGGCGGGCGCTCGGGGCGATGAACCTCCCCGCACGGTCGAACGCCTTTCCACCGCCCGCTCCTTACCAGGTTCCCCTGGAGTTCGCGATGGCCGGCTTCCGCTTCGGCCACAGCACGGTGCCGGACCTTTACGCGCTAAACGCCATTTACTCCGGGCCCTCGTGCGCCACCCTGGGGGACGTTTTCAGGTTCACCGGCTTCGGCAAAGGCGTGGTGGCGGCGACCGTTCCGCCACGGGTGGGATTGCCGGACGACCGCATCGTGGACTGGCGCCTGTTTCTGGAGCTCGAGCCACCCCCGTTCCGGGGCAACCGGAGCCTCCCCATCCACACCGGCCTCGCGGCGGGCCTGTTTCAGTTGCCCACGGGGTTTGAGCCCCGGGAGTTGGCGTTCCGCAACCTCCAGCGCGGGAACCAGCTCCGGCTTCCCACCGGGCAGGAGGTCGTCGCGGCGTTGCGGACCCGGGGGGAGTTGGCCGCGGGGGCAACGGTGTTGACCGAGGCCGACCTCCTCGCCCACGCGCCGGACCCCGGAATGCTGGAGCGGCACGGCTTCCACCGGCGCACCCCGCTCTGGTATTACGTGCTCAAGGAGGCCGAGGTGATCGAGGGCGGGGCGCGGCTCGGCCCGGTGGGCAGCCACCTGGTCGCCCCGGTGTTCACGGAATGCCTGCGGGCCGACCCCGGGAGCTATCTCCACGATCCCGCCGGCTGGCGGCCGACCCTGCGGGGCGACACCGGCAGCTTCACCTTGGCCGACGTGGTTCGCAACGTGGGCGACATCGCCCCGCCCTGGGATTAATAAACCCAAGGCGGGGACCGGCCGGGAGGACACCAGCCGGCGCGTCCAGGCAAACCTCTTTTATCCCAGAGTCAGGTAACGTAGGGATGGTAGCCGCAGCAGACCAACTGCTTTCCAAGGTCAACCGGCTGGCGGTCCCGATTTTCAGGTTGAAAGGCCGGGAGGACCACGACGGCGCAATTCACGTCCGGGCTGCTGTCCAGGAACAGGATCCTCAACCGGTCGGGCACGATGATGTTACCCTCCTCGCTGAGGGCCCGCTTCGCGTTGTCGGACGATCCGGTGCAGAACTCGCGAAACCCCCGGTCGCGGCACGCGCGCTGGATGGTTTTCTCCCACGCCGCGAGGGCGTTCGCGTCCGTCCAGATCAGCTTGGGCGGCCGGGCAGGTTGGGGTGAATGTTCGGGGGCGGGTTGGGTGTATCCTTCGGGCATAACGGTAGTTCGAGGTTGGCTTATTTCACTTGGGCCGTGGCGGCGACCGGCCGTTGTCGTCTGAACGCTTCGAGCTTGCGCGCGAGGCGGTCGAGAATGTCGCGGAACTCAGGGGTGCCCGAGACCGAGTCAAAGCGGGGATCGAGCGTGGGGGTGCGGTAGTCCACCCAACCGGCGGCGATGGCCTGCTCCAGGGTGGCCAGCGCGGCGTCGCGTTCGCCCAGGCTGGCGTGGATGGCCGCCCGCGCGTAGAGCCGGCCGGGAACGTCCATCGGGAAATCTTCCGCCTCGAGGGCGTCGCGGGCCTCCTTCAGCAGCGTCCGGCCTTCTTCCTCCGCGCCCCGCCGGCGGCAGAGGTCCCCCAGGGCGGCGAGATACTGCACGCAGCCGGCGAAATCACACCCCCCGGTGCGGTTGCGACGCGCAAGCTCGCGGTAGAGCGCCTCGGCCCGGTCGTTGCGACGACTGAAGAACTCCACCTGCGCCAGGAGCGTTTGCGGGTGCGGGTTGGCGGAATCCAGCTCTAACACCTGCTCGCACTCCGCGCGGGCGGTCGGGTAGTCGGCCCCCAACAGAGAAAGCCGCGCCAGACCCAGGCGGCCCTCCGCCAGGCCGGGGCGGAACTCGCGCGACCGCTGGAAGGCGACCCTGGCCCCCGCGTCGTCCCCGAGTTCCATCAGCGCGTTGCCGATGTAGGCCGCCCACGCGCCGGGTTGCGGATCACGGCGCGCGGCCCGCTCGAACCACCCCAAGGCCAGTTCCGGGCGGCCGGCCTGCTGCCATTGAAAGCCGATGGCCCCGGCGACCCGTGCGTTTTCCGGCTCCAACTCGTAAGCGCGCAGGTCACACTCCAGGGCGTCCGGCACGTCCCCCTGGTAGAAGTAATACATCCCCAGGGCCCGGTGGCCCTCGGCCAGAGAGGGGTCGAGCCGGATGGCGCGTTCGGCGGCCTCCCGGGCGGCCGTCAACCGGGCCTCCGAGCGGTGCAGCCCGGAGGAGGAGTTGCAGGCCGTGGCCAGCATGGCGTGGGCCAAGGCGTAGTCGGGGTCCGCGGCCACCGCTTTCTGAAAACACTCGATGGCCTGCTCCGTCGTCCCCGGACTCAGGCGAAAGTAAAGCTCCCGCCCGTAGCGCAGGTAGTCCCGCGCCGAGGCGGAGCGGGTCCGGTCGGCCGGGTCCACCGGGGGCTGGGCTTGCGCCTGGCGCGCCCGCTTCAAATCGCCGACGAGGGAACCCGCGGCTCGTTCCAGGGTGCCGGGAAGATCTTTGGGCCCATCGCACTGACCGAACCACCTGCCGAGCACGGCGCCGTCCGACACGTCCAGCAGTCGAAGAGCGATCCGGGTGCCCCCGTCCCGCCGCCGCAGCGTTCCCGTGAGGATCGCGGGGCTGGACACCCGCTCCCGGACGGCGCGAAGATCCGCCGGGTCCAGGGGATGGCTGCGTTCGGCGGGACCGCTCCCCGCCGGGACCAGACGAAATTCCGGCGCCGCCCGTCGCCAGACTC
This sequence comes from uncultured Chthoniobacterales bacterium, assembly GCA_964243185.1. Lineage (GTDB taxonomy): Bacteria > Verrucomicrobiota > Verrucomicrobiia > Chthoniobacterales > SZAS-18 > CAXTFX01. The sequence continues at coordinate 9,803 of CAXTFX010000021.1, read as the reverse complement.
CCACGAGCTCCTGGCCGACCCGCGCGCCTTCCAGCGTCGGCAGGGTCGCGTCGTCAATCTGCTCCAAGGGGAGCAGGGCGACGGAAGCGCGGACGGCCGCCTTCTCCCGCAAGACCGTCCCCAGCCGCACGCTTTCCCGGTGCCACGCCCCGGCGAACGCCCCGAGCAGGGCGCACCCCACCGCGGCCCCGGTCAGCCACGGGTTGCGCCCGGACCAGCGCCAGGCCCGCTCCGGCAACCGCACCGGGCGCAGCCGGATGGGGCGGCCCGCCAGCCAGCGTTCCAGGTCGTCGGCCAAGTCGGCGGCGCACCGGGGGCGGCTCGCCGGCTCGATCTCCAGGCAGCGCGCGCAGATCGTTTCCAGGTCGCGGGCGGCCTTCGGGTTGAACGACCGCAGCCGCGGGGCCGGGCCGGCGGCGGCCTGCTCGATGACCTCGATGGCGTTGCCGCCGCGAAAGGGCGTCCGGCCGCAGAGCAGTTGGAACAGCATCGCCCCGAGGCTGTAAACGTCCGCCGCGGGGCCGGCCCTCCCGGCGTGGCGCGCCTGCTCGGGGGCCATGTAGCCGGGGGTGCCGAAGACGACGAGCGACTGCGTCAAATCGCTGTCGCGGTCCAGCCAGCGGGCCAGGCCGAAGTCGCTGACCAGCGGGGTTTCCCCGTCCCCGTCCAGGAGGACGTTGCCCGGTTTGAGGTCGCGGTGGAGGACGCCGCGGCCGTGGGCGTGGGCGATGCCGCGGGCGACCTTGGCCATCAGCGCCACGGCTTCCCGCGGGCGGCCGGCGTGGCGGGGCAGGACCTTGAGCAGGCTGCCGCCCTCGGCCAGCTTCATGGTGAAATACGGCCGGCCGCCGTCCTCGCCGACCTCATAGACGGGCAAGATATAGGGGTGGTCGAGGCTGGCCGCCGCCTCGGCTTCCCGCGCGAAGCGGACGCGGACGTCGGGGTCATCCGCCAGGACGTGGGAGATGGTCTTCAACGCGACGGGCCGCCCGGTGCCGGGCTGGCGGGCCTCGTAGATGACGCCCATGCTGCCCTGACCTAACTGCCGGACGAGGACGTGACCGCCGAGCTGGAGGCCCAGGCCATCCGGCGCGGGGGCGGCGTCCACCGGTGCGCCGGCCGGGGCGGGGGCCGCCGGCGGGGGCGGCGGCGACGACCCCTCCCCCAGCCCGGCGAGGAGCAGGCACGCCCCGCAGGGCAACGGCTCCGCCCCCCCGCTGCCGTCGGCCGGCAGCGGGGCCCCGCAGCGCGGGCAGCCGTGCTGGGTCGGAAGGGGCGCGGAGGGAGGAGGCATGGGAGGGGCCGCTTCGCGGAATGACAAATGACGAACCGGGACACGGCGGAGACAGGCGAGGCTAAACCAGGCGGAATGACGCAAGGGTGGAATGACGAGACGGAGCGCTTCGGGTTTGGGAGTTCCTTCGGGTTTCGGATTTCGGACTTCGTCATTCCGGCGAAGCCGGCTACCCCCCTCCGGCCCGGGCGAGGACCGTGGCGAGGTAGCGCAGTTCCTCTTCGATGGCGGCGGGGGTGGCCGGTCGCAGGGTGTGGGCGACTTCTTCGCGGAGCACGGTGCGGTATTGGGCGCGGAGGCGGTGGATGGTGACTTTCGTGGCCGACGGGGAAAGGCCGAGGCGGGCGGCGGCGTGCGCGTAGGCGCCGGCGGGTTCGGCGCCGGTGAGGAAGGGCTCCAGCACGGGGTAGAGCTCGGGCCGGCCGCGGGCGGCGAGGCCCTCGCGCAGGCGGGCGAGGCTCTGGGCGATGAGGGACTGCGCCCAACGCACCTCGAAGGCGTCGCTCGGGGTGCGGGCGTCGGCCGTGGCGGCGGCCAGGACGGGGTGCTCGCGCTCCTCGCGGAACTCGTCCAGGGAGATGAACCGGACGCCCCCGCCCCGCTTGAGGGCGCGGGCGCGGTCGCGGGCGTCGTGGAGGGCGCACTCCAAGGCGGAGAGCAGGTAGCTGCGGAAGCGGCCCTTGGCGGGATCGGCCCGGTCGAGGAACGTGCCGGCGAGCAGGCGGGCGAAAAAGTCCTGCGTGAGGTCCTGGGCGTCCGCCGGGGGGTAGCCGCGGCGGCAGAGGAAGGCGAAGACCGGCCGCCAGTAGAGCCGGCAGAGCTGCTCCAGGGCGGCGTCGGTGCCGGTCGCGTCGTCCGGGCCGGCGGCCCCGCGGACGACGGTCCAGCGCGTCGTGGAGAAATACTCCCCACCCTCCCACTCGGCCGCGACGGACGGAGTTCGCTGCATGGCGGGCACTATGCGGCCGGAAAGCGTTCGGGTTCAACCGAAGATCTCGTCAAGGGCGGGAAAAGAGATCACGCTGCCACGCTTCGGCGGGACGACTTCCGAGACTCCGCCGCGTTGTGAGAAGAGGGCCTGCCGCGAGGGCGACGGACAACCCCGAAATCGCCCCGCCGGAGCCGGCTCACCCCGTCACCCGGACCGCCCGTTTCTTGTCCAGCCTGAGCACGCCGCCGGCGGTGAAGTCCGGGGCGGCTTTCGGGTCGGCGACCTTTTCGCCCCGCCATTGCACGCTGCCGCCTTCCACCAGGCGCCGGGCGTCGGAACGGGACTTGGTCTGGCCGAACGCCCGGTCGAAGGCGGCGACCACGGCGGAAACGAGGTCGGCGCGTTCGGCGGCGGAGAAGGCGATCTCCGGGAGGTCCGCGTGTTCCAGGTCGCGTTTGGAGAACCGCTGCTCGAAGTCCGCGCAGGCGGCGGCGGCGGCGGCCTCGGAGTGAAAGCGGGCGACGACCCGCGCGGCGAGCGTCTTCTTGGCCTCCATTGGGTGAGTGTCCGCGGGAAGTTCCTCGTGCAGGAGCAGGGGGTAGTAACGGGCCATCAGCTCGTCGGTGATGGACAGGAGCTTGCCGAACATCTCCCCGGGCGGCTCGGTGATGCCGACGTAGTTGCCCAGGCTCTTGGACATCTTTTGCACCCCGTCGAGCCCTTCCAGGAGGGGCAGCACCATGACGACCTGGGGGGGCTGGCCCTCCTCCTTCTGGAGATCGCGCCCGACGAGGCAGTTGAAGAGTTGATCGGTGCCGCCGAGCTCCACGTCGGCCCGGACTTGGACGGAGTCCCAACCCTGCATGAGCGGATACTGGAGCTCGTGCAGCGCGACGGGGGTGCCCTCGGCGTAGCGGGTGCGAAAATCCTCCCGCCGGAGGATTTGTTGGAGGGTGACGCGCGAGTTGAGGCGGATGACCTGGCCGAAGGACATCCGCTCGAACCATTCCCCGTTGAAGACCATGCGGGTGCGCGCGGGGTCGAGGACCTGGAGGGCCTGGGTCTGGTAGGTGCGGGCGTTGGCCATGACGGCTTCATGGGTCAACTGCGGCCGGGTGGCCGAGCGGCCGGAGGGGTCGCCGATCATGGCGGTGAAATCACCGATGATGAGCACGGCCTCGTGCCCGAGGTCCTGGAACTGGCGCAGCTTGGTCAGCAGCAGCGTGTGGCCGAGGTGGAGGTCGGCGGAGGTGGGGTCCACCCCGAGCTTGACCCGGAGCGGGCGGCCGAGCCGGAGCTTGGCGAGGAGCTCCTCCTCGGAAACGATCTGGGCGGCGCCGACGCGCAGGCGGGCAAGGGCTTCTTCGGGGGGCATGAAAGTGGGAAGTCGGAAGTAGGAACTCGGAAGTGCGGAAACGGCCGGGGAGGCTGCCAGACATTCTTACTTCCCACTTCCGGCTTCCCACTTCCCACTTACCTGGATTTGTTCAACAACTCGCGCACTTCGTCTATGGTCATGGGGCGGGTGCGCTGCTGCTCGTCGAGGGCACCCTGGCGCTTGCCGACGGGGGTGAAGTTCGGGAGGCGGGCGGCGCGGACGGGGAGGGACTTGCCGGCATCGCGGGCCTCGCGGACGGCGACGTCGCGCGTGGAGAAGGCGCGGTCGGCGCCGGCGGCGGGCGTGTTGACGGCGGCCATCCGGTCGCGGCCGGCGAAGGTGTTGGAAGCGAAACCGCGCGAGCCGGCGAAACCTCTGGCGCGGTAGGATTTCAAGGTGGCGCTCCTCCCGAAGAGAAAGGGTCGGGTGGTGGCGCTCTTTTCCCCGATCCCCGAGCCGCCGGCACGGCCCCCGAAGCGTTTGTTGGCCGGGTGAAAGGCCAGGGACATGTCGGGGTGTTGGATGCGCTCCATCATTCCCCGTTCCTGCTTCTGGGCGCGGAGGCTCGCCGCGCCGCCCCCGACCGTGGCCGTGGCGAGCGCGAGGAGACAGGCGAATCGGAGGGAGCGGTGCATGGGGTCCGGGGGGGGACGCGCCGGGAGGATGGCAGGAGCGGGCGAGGGTGTAAAGCCCCGAGCCGCCCGGGTCGCGGCCGGGTGGTTTGTCCGCCGGGTTGAGGGGGCGGAAAACGCTTTTTCCAACTCGCGTCGCCGGGAGGACTTCGGCCGCGCGTGCTACGCTCGGGTCGGGTGAAAGCCATCGCCGCCATGTCGCGAAACCGGGTGGTCGGACGCGGCGGCGGGCTGCCCTGGCACCTGCCGGAGGACTTCGCCTGGTTCCGGGAGGCGACGCTCGGCCACGTCGTGCTGATGGGTCGGCGGACGTTCGAGAGCTTGCCCAACGGCCGACCCCTGCCCGGCCGGCGCAACCTCGTGGCGACGCGGGGCGAGCTCCCCCCGGGGGCCGGCGGCGCGGGGGAGGTGGAGATCGTGCCCGACCTGGCGGGGTTCCGGCCGGAACTTTATGAGGTGGGAGGCCGGGAGGTGTTCGTCGCGGGGGGCGCGGACGTTTACCGGCAGATGCTCCCGCGCTGCGCGGAACTGCTGCTGACGCTGCTGGAACGAGACGTGGAGCACGGCGATGCGTTCTTCCCGGCGTTCGAGGACGGGTTCTGGCTTGCGGGAACGATCCGACGCGGCGCGGGCTTCGAGGTCAGGCGCTACGTCCGCCACGGGGGGAAACCTGACTGAAGGAAAGGGCCCGCGAAACACGCGAAAAAAAGGCAAAAAAGAACCGGGGGTTGGTGCCGCGGCTTGTCTCCTCCTCTCTTTCCTGTCTTTTTTTCGCGTGTTTCGCGGGCCCTTTCTTCCTCCGGGCTGCCCCGGGCCGGCTCACACCCGCCGCCCGGTCAGCCGCACGCGGGCGCCGGCGCCCAGGCCGGCGACGGCGTCGGACCGGTCCACCTTCCAATCGCCGTCCTCGCGCACCAGCGCGTAGCGGCGCACGATGACCTCCCCGCGTCGGTCGAGGACGAAATACACGTCCAGCTCCGCCCGCTCGCCCTGGCCGCGGCAGAGCCGCGCGGGGCCGAACTCGACGTGGTCCGCCCGGCGCACGGGGCCGTAGTCGGCGCGCAGCTTGCGCTCGAACTGACCCGCGCTCAGGCGGCCCTGCACGACGCGGGCGGCGGCGTGGTAGGCCAGCCCGTAGTTCTCGGCCCGGCAGGCGTCCAGGTGGGCGGACACGGCGGCGTAGAGCTCCCGCGGCTCCGTGGCCCCGGGTCCCCGACCGACGAAGGCCAGCAACAGCCCCATGACCACCGCCGTGGCGGCGGTTCCCAGCGCCCAGGCGACGTGTCGGAGCCGGTTCATGGTCGCGGGGGGAGCGAGGCGTGGCGGCGGGAGCGGTTATTCCGGCGCGTTTGGGCCGGGGGGAGCCGGGTTTTCGCCGCCGTTGCCCAGACGGCGCAGCAGGGGGAACGGGTAAAGCCCCGTGCCGTGCCCATCGGCCCAGGTCGGCCGGAGGGCGTAGCCGCCGATGATCTCGACGCTGGTCAACTGGAAGGAGCGCGCGGGGTCCAGGCGCTCGGGCGGCCGGTCCACGCGGCCGAGGGCGTCGGGCTCCCCGCTGCACGCCGCGCAGGGGCAGGCGCGGCGCATGGCTTCCAAGGAAAGGTAGCTCTCGACGTGGTCGTTCCAACGGATGGCCAACTCCCCGGCCCCGCACGGTTGGAAGTCTAGGGGGGCGAGCGGGGCGGGCATGGCGGGGAACAAGTTAACGCCCGCGGTGCCGGGGGCGTCAAGGACGGGCCGCGGACGTGGGAAGTTCGTCCTTGGCGGGCGAAGGGCGGCACGGTATGGGGGAGCCCGTTCCGAGTTTTTTCCTCCCCCCGCATGAAACCCGCCGCGCCGTCGTCCCCCTCGTCCCGCACCGCTTTCACGCTCGTCGAGTTGCTGGTGGTCATTTCCATCATCGTCATCCTGGCGGGCCTGCTCTTCCCCGCCATCAGCGGAATCAACGAGCGGGCCAGGAAACTTCAGGCCACCAACGACGAACAGGGGATCGTCAACGCGGTGAAGAACTACTACACGGAATACGGGCGTTACCCCGTTCCCACGACCCCCGCCGCTGCCGCCCCCGCCCCCGTGACGGACGTGATCTATGGACCGTCGGGCATGGGCGATTACACGAACGAGCACCTCATCAACGTGTTGCGGGGTTTGCCGACGACAGACGACGGCACCAACTCTGGCACGGACTACAAGCTCAACGCGCGTCAGGTCGTCTTTCTCGAAGCCAAACAGGCGAAGGATACGGCCAGCCCGAAAAACGGGATCAGCGCGGCGCCCACCACCAAGGGACAATGGATGGACCCCTGGGGCCAGGGGTTCGTCATCTTCGTGGATGCGGATTACAACAACCACATCAGCCCGACCCAATTCAAGAGAGTTTACTCGGCCTGTGATGACTCCGAAGACGCCAACGGAGCCGTCACCACAGGTTCGAAGGCCGCCGCTCCCCAGGTCGCCGTCGCCGTCGCATCGTTCGGCAAGGACCTGGTTGCCGGCACGAAATCAACAAGTTCCAGCGGGCCTGCAACGGGTGATGGGGATTACTCCAAATCGGGGTGTGACGAAGTGATTTCCTGGCGCTGACCGCCGGGAGCGCCAGCAAATTTAACGTGCCCCCGCCGCGGCCAGCGGCGTCTCCGCCCCCGGCGCGTCGTCGGCGGCCGGCGGGGCGTCGTGGTGTGTGTGCACGCTGCGGAGGAAGGGCACCTTGTCCAACACCCGTTCCTGGAACCACTCCAGCGCGAGGTAGATCACGGGAGTGATGTAGAGCGTGATGAGCTGCGAGACGAGCAGGCCGCCGACGATCACCAACCCCAGGGGCCGGCGGGAGGAGCCGTCCGCGCCGTAGCCGAGCGCCAGCGGGACGGCGCCCATCAAGGCCGCCAGCGTGGTCATGATGATGGGGCGGAAGCGCTCGACGCTGGCCTCGTGGATGGCGGCGCGGCGGTCCAACCCTTCGTCGAGCCGTTGGAGGGCGAAATCCACGATCATGATGCCGTTCTTTTTCACGATGCCCATGAGCAGGAACAGACCGATGACGGAGTAGAGGGACAGCGAAGCGTTGAATAACCAGAGGGTCAGCAGCCCGCCGATGATGGCCGGCGGCAGCGTGGACAGCACGGTGATGGGGTGAACGTAGGACTCGTAGAGGATGCCCAGGATGACATACATCACGAACAGGGCGGCGATGACGAGAAACGGCAGCGCCTGAAAGAGTTGTCGGAGCACGAAACCCTCCCCCTGGAGCGTGCCGGTGACGGTGGGGGGCAGGGTTTCCCGGGCGGTCTGTTCGAGGAAGGTGGTGATGTCCCCCAAGGGCACCTCGGGCTTGTTGTCGAAGCCGAAGGTGACGCTCGTGAACTGGTTGGTGTGGTTGACGGATTGCAGGCCGAGCTTCGTGGAGGACCGGGTGACGGTCCGCACTGGCACTAAGGCCGAGCCCGCATCGCTGCGGACGTAGAGCTGACCCAGGTTGTCCGGGTTGGCCCGCCCGCGGTCTTCAACTTCGAGGATGACCTGGTATTGGTCGTCGGCCTGCTTGATGAGGTAAACGTAGTTCTGCGAGTAGGCGGCGCGCAGGAGGGACTGGAGCCGGGTGGCGGAGATGCCGAGCAGGCTGGCGCGGTCGCGCTCGATATCAATGTCCAGGTTGGGCGTGGACCGCTGGAGGTCGGGCCGGGGCGGCGAGACGAAGCCGGGGTATTTCTGAAGCCTGGCCCCGAAGGCGTCGGCGGCGGCATAGACCTCGTCGGGGTTGATGCCGCTGAGGGTGTAGGTGTAGCGTCCGAAGGAGGAGCCGGTGGCGCCGATGTTGATCTGGAGCACGGGCTGCGGCTGGAGGGTCGGGAACACGCCGGGGATGTTGCCGATGGCTTGGCGGAGTTGGGCGGAGACAGCTTCGATCCCCGCGCGCTCCTTGGCGTCCTTCAGGAACAGCACCGTGAACACCCCCGCGGTCTGCCCGGCGCGGCCGGCGACGGTGAAGTATTTATCCACCGCGGGGTTCGCCTGGAGGACGGGGTCGAGCTGGTCCTGGAGCAGGCGCTGGTTCTCGGGCGAGGCCCCCTCCTGCATGACCAGGAAGCCGCGGATCACCCCGCTGTCCCCCGTGGGCAGGAGCGTGAAGGGCAGGGTGCGGAAGAAATAGACGACGCCGAAGATGCAGGCGGCGAGGACGGGCAGCGCCAGCCAGCCGTGGTCCAGGAACCAGTCCAGGGTCCGGCCGTAGAGCCGCACGATGGGGTCGAACACCCGGGCGATAACCCGTTCCATCCACGACTTTTTGGTCCCCGGTCCGCGCTCGGCCAGGAGGCGGGCGCACATCAACGGGGTCAGGGTCAACGATACCAGCCCGGAGGCGAAGATGGCGACGATGATCGTGACCGCGAACTCCCGGAAGATGCGCCCGAGCAGCGCGGGCATGAAGACCAGCGGGATGAACACGGCCGCCAGCGACAGCGTCATCGAGAGGATGGTGAACGAGATTTCCCCGGCCGAGTTCAGCGTGGCCTGGAGGATCTTTTCCCCGCTCTCCGCCCGGCGGACGACGTTCTCCAGGAACACGATGGCGTCATCCACCAGGAAGCCGATGGCCAGGGTCAGCGCCATCAGGGTCAGGTTGTTAACGGAGTAACCCAACATCCACATCGCCAGGAACGTCAGCAACAGGGACAACGGCAGGGCGACGACGGGGATGAGCGTGTCCGCCGCGCGGCCGAGGAAGATGAAGATGACAAAAACCACCAGCGCAAACGCGATGAACAGGGTCACCTCCACGTCCTCGACGGAACGGACGATGGTGTCCGAGCGGTTGAAGGTCGGGATCAGGTTGATGGACCCCGGCAGCTCGACGCGGAGTTGGGGCAGGAGGTCGGTGACGCTCTTGGCGACCTCGACGGCGTTGGCCCCCGCCTGCCGGGACACGGCGAGCACGACCACGGAGGCGGGCGGGTTGAAGCCGCGGGCGAAGAAGTGCCGCGACAGCCGCTCGTCCTGCACGGAATCCAGGACGTCCGCCACGTCCCGCAGATAGACCGGGGCGTTGTCCTTACCGCGGGCGATGATGAGGTTGCGGTAGCCCTCGGCGTTCTCGATCTGGCCGTTGGGGCGCAGGACGAAGGAGCGGTTCTTGCCGTCGAACTGCCCGGCGCCGGAGAGGTTCGTGCCGGCCGTGATCGCGGTGCCGAGGTCCTGGAGGGTGAGGTTGCGCGAGGCGAGCGCGGACGGGTCGGCCTTGACGCGGATGGCGCCCTTGACCCCGAAGATCTGCACCTGCGAGACGCCGGGCAGGATGTTGATGCGCTGCTGGACCTGGGTGGAGGCGTATTTGTAGAGGTCCCCGTCCGTGAGCGAGTCGCTCGTCAGCGCGAGATACATGATCGGCTGATCGTTGGGGTTGGTTTTGGTGAACGTCGGCGGACTGGGCAGGTCGCTCGGGAGCTGGCCGGTGGCGCGCTGGATGGCGCTCTGCACGTCCGTCGCGGCGTCCCCGATGCTCTTGGCGAGCTCGAACTGGAGGGTGATGGACGTGTTGCCCTGCGTGGAGGAACTCGTCGTCAGCGTCAGCCC
>CAXTFX010000020.1:0-20463 GCA_964243185.1 uncultured Chthoniobacterales bacterium | reverse complement strand
GCCACGAGCAGGGCACCGACGCTGAGGAGGCGAAGGAAGGAGGTCTTCATCAGGTTTTCAGGTTTAGGGGCGAAGGGCAGGCGCGAGGCGCTTATTTCTTCCGGGTGGTGGTGGTCGTTTCCGTGGTCTCCGTCGTGGTCGTGCGGGTGGCCGGCACAACGACCACCGGGGCGGGGGCGGGGGCCGTGGTCCTGGTCACGACGACCTTGGAGACGGTGGGCACGCCGGCCACGGTGGTGTAATACACCGTGGTGGGCACGCCGGGGCGAATGGTTTCGGCGCGGACGACGTTGCCGGCCTCGTCCACGTAGGTGGTCTGCTTGGAAACGGAATACGTCGCGGGCGCCCCGGCGCTGGTGCGGACGATGATCTGGTTGGAGGCCGGGGTGAACTCCGTGATGGTGCCGGCGGAGGTGGTCGTCTCCGTGGCGGTGGTAGTGGTCGCCGCGACGGCCGGCGCGGTCGTGGTCACGACGGTGCTCTGCGCGCGCAGGAGGGCGGGGGCGGCGGCGAGGGAAAGGGCCAGGGTCAGGGTCAGAACGGGGTTTTTCATGGGTTTGCGACTGGTTGTGAAATGGGGACGCCGCGGGCTGGGGAGCCGGCCCGCACGAATGTCCGCCACGTCTGCGACAGACGTTCCCTTGTCGGCCCTATTCAGATTTTCTCCCCCGGCGCCGCCCCGACGGCGGTGGCCGGCGCGAGCAGGGCCGGCTCTCCCCCGGGAACGTAGCCGTCCGGGGAGGGCGCGTTGAGCAGTTGGACCAGGTCTTTGACCAGCCGCGCCCGAGAGCGGTCGAAGACGAAAACGTGCCGGGGCCGTTTCTCGCCGTCCGCCCGGAGGCAGAGGTCCTCAGACAGGAAACGTGGTTCGCGGGTGGCGTGCAGGCCCGCCAGGTCCAGCGTCCGGGCGATCCGCCGCCAGCCGCGGCGGCCGACGAAGACCAGCTTTCCGGGGGTGCCCGCCGGGGCGGCCAGCCAACCGCGGGCGTTGGCGGGCAGTTCCTTGGAGGGGCCCGTCAGGCACGGGGCCGCCCAGGCGATGCCGTCCGTGCTCAGGGTTTCTTCGCGCAGGAGCCGTTCTTCGGCGGCGGGCAGCTCCTTGGCCAGGACGACCGCGCGTTGGCCGGACGCGGGGGAGGAGAGCTTTTTCCATAACAGCCAGAGCCGGATACGCAGGAAGCGCCACACCCTCGGCGCGAGCAGGAGCAGCGTGCCGAAGACGGAGGCAAACACCGCGAGGGCCAGCCACGGGTATTTCCAGAACGAGAACGCCAGCACGCCCAGCCCGCCGCAGACGGTGGCGTCCTCCGCCAGGCTGACGGCGATGTTGGAGAACGGTTCCGGCGAGCCGTTCACCAGCAGCCGGGTGCCCGTCTTCGCGCCGTGGGTGGTGAGCGTGACCCCCCCGGCCAGCAGGGCGATGGCCGTATCCAGCGCCGGGTTGGCCTCCCCGAACGCCCGCGCGGCCAGGAACGCACCGCCCAGCGGGCGGATGAGCGTGTGCAGCAGGTCCCAGAACGAGTCCAGCCACGGGACTTTGTCCACGATGAACTGCACCAGGCACAGCCCGCCGGCCACGCCCAGCACGGCCGGGTGCCCGAGGATGGCCAGGTCGTGGTAGGGCGCCGGCAGGGCGACCCAACCCTGGCGGATGGCCATCCCGGCGGCGAGGACCGTCAGGTAAAGGTTCAACCCGGAAAGGGTGGCGAGGCCGAGGGCGATGCCCAGGTGCTGGATGGTGTCCATGATGGGAACGACGACGATGAGCCCCGGGGGTGCGCCACGGCTGAATTCACCGGGCGAGGGCGGGCGGGTAGCCCGGGGGCGGGGGGAGCGTCCCCGGGGCGGCGGCCGCGGCCACCCCGCGGCCCGCGTAAACCGCGACCAGCAGCAGACCGATGGAGGCGGCGCGCAACGTCGCCCAGAAGATCCCGAGGCCGCTGTAATACAGCCCCACCCGGACCGCCGGCACCCCGCTGCCGCGGATGAATTCCATCATCAATCCCTGCGCCACGGGGACTCCCACGCAGACCAACAGGGAGAGCAGCAGCGCCGCCAGGGTCCAGCGGGACGCAGCCGGGGCCTCCCGCCAGCGGGCCACGCTGACGATGAGGCCGAGCAGCGTCACGACCAGGATCGGCAACTGGGAGAGCAGTCCCGACAGGATCAACGGCAGCGCGGGGCTGGAGTTCATGCTCAGAGTATCGGGACGGCCTCACCGCGCGGCGGTCGCCAGGGGTGCCGGGGCCGGAGGTTCGGCCGGAGCCGGGCGCAGGCTCTTCAGCAGCTTGCCCCGGTCCGCCGGCAGCTCGTGGCCCGCCAGCCGGGCGATGGCCGCGGCGGGCTCGGCGTCCGCGTTGTTCTCGCCGAGCACCCCGAGCAGCCGCGCCAACTGGTTTTCGAAGTGCAGCACGGCGCGGCGGGACGGCTCGTGGGCCGCCAGGTAGTCGAAGGCGCGGCGCAGGAGGTCAAACGCCTCGGGCGCCGCCTGGTCCGCCTCGGTGGTCAGCTCGACCAGCTCGACGAAATACGCCGCCGCCCGGGTCCGGTGGTAGGAGCTCCGCAACCCCTCGCGGGCGTCGCGCACCGCCGCTTCGCGCAGGGCGTGGAGGTCCGTCCGGCTGGAACGGGCGACCGCGATCTCGCAGGTGAAGAACAGGTCGAGCCGGCCGGCGAACGGGCTCTTCGGCCGCCGCGCGCCCTTGGCCACGGTTTTCATCAACCCGTGCTCCGCCGTCAACCAGGTGACGATCAGGCTGGTTTCCGTCAGCTTGGTCTTGCGTAGCAGGATGGCGGAGGTCGTTTCCATGCCGAAAGGATGAAGGAATTGCGGAAGGAAGAGATGTCGTCAGCGGGTTCCGCTTCATCCTTTGTCTCAGCGCACCATGTGGATTGAGCGCCGGTCCACCGCCAGCGCCGCCTCCTTCACCGCTTCGGATAAAGTCGGGTGCGCGTGAACGGTCCGGGCCAGGTCCTCGGAACTCCCGGCGAACTCCATCACGCTCACGGCCTCCGCGATCAGCTCGCTGGCGGCCGGGCTCAGGATGTGCGCGCCGAGCAGCCGGTCGGTCTTGGCGTCGGCGATCAGCTTGACGAAACCCTCCGCCGAGTCGCTCGCCAGGGCGCGGCCGTTGGCCCGGAAGGGGAACTTGCCCACGCGCACCTCGACGCCCTTTTCCTTCGCCTGCTCCTCCGTCAGCCCGACGCCCGCGGCTTCCGGGCTGGTGTAGATCACGTTGGGGATCACGTCGTAGTTCACGTGTCCGCCCTTGCCGGCCAGGAACTCCACGCAGGCCACGCCCTCCTCCTCGGCCTTGTGGGCGAGCATGGCGCCCTCGCGCACGTCCCCAATGGCATACACCCCGGGGACGTTCGTGGCGAAGTGCCCGTCCGTTTTCACCCGGCGGCGCTCGTCCAGCGCCAGCCCCAGGTTCTCCGCCACGGCGTTGCCCAGCGTCGGCCGCCGGCCGATGGCCACGAGCACCTTGTCGGCCTCGAAGGTCAGGTCCTTGCCGTCCTTGTCTTTGGCCCGGACCATCGCGCGGCCGTCCTTGACGTCCACGCCCTCGACCTTGGTGGACAGGTGGAACGTCAACCCCTCCGCCGCGAGCGCCTTCTGGAGCCCCAGCGCGAGCTCCGCGTCGAACCCCGCGCCGATACGCGGCAGGAACTCGACCACGTCCACCTTCGCCCCGAGCCGGTTCCACACCGACCCGAGCTCCAGCCCGATGGCCCCGCCGCCGATGACGACCATCCGTTCGGGCACCCGGTCGAAGGCCAGCGCCTCGGTGGAGGTCACGGTGACCTTTCCGTCCACCGGGATGTTCGGCAGCGAGATCGGCTCCGAACCCGTGGCGAGCAGGACGTTCTTCGTAACGATCTCCTCATTCGCGCCGCCCTCCTTGGTGACGACCACCTTGCCCGGCGCCGTGACCTGCCCCGTGCCGTGGTAGCGGGTCACGCCGTTCTTCTTGATGAGAAACTCCACCCCGCCCGTGAGCTGTTTCACGGTCGCGTCCTTGCGCTTGAGCATCGTTGGCAGGTCCAGCCGGACGTTGTCCAGGAGGACGCCGTGCTCCTTCGCCTCGTGTTTGGCAAACGCGAAGTGGTGCGACGAGTTCAGCAGCGCCTTGGAAGGGATGCAGCCGATGTTCAGGCACACCCCGCCCAGCGTCTTGCTTTTCTCAACGATGGCGATCCGCAGCCCGAGCTGGGCCGCGCGGATGGCCGCGACGTAACCGCCGGGGCCGGAACCGATGACGACAAGGTCAAATTCTGGCATGGAGCACCTTAGCCTGTTTTACCCGCGTGGTCGAGGGTCGCCCCGGGGGAAAGCCAATGTTATCAAAATTGAGAATGGGGAACGGTTACTGCTTTGGGTGGTTGGTTACCCATGCACGTTCCCTCAAGGTTAAAACCTGCCGCCCGCGCGTTTGCGCCCGCCCTGCTGCTCTCGCTCCTGACCTGCGCGCGGCCCGGGGACGTGGCGGCGGGAACGTTCACGTATAACCCCGGCGGGGGACCTACCGGCGTGTGGGACACCACCACGACGAACTGGCTCAACGGCGCCACCAGCGTCCTTTGGCCGAACACCGCCGCCGACTCCGCGATCTTCGGGGGCGCCGGCGGGGTGAGCGTCACCCTCCAGACTGGCGGCATCACGGCCAAGGACCTCACCTTCGCGACCGACGGCTACTCTTTCACCGGCGGCACGCTCACCCTCGGCGGCGCGGCCACCTCCACCGTCACCCTCAACGCCGGCGTCAACGCCACGTTCGGCAACGTCCTCACCGGCGGCTTCACCAAAGCCGGCACCGGCACGTTGACGCTCTCCGGCGTCAACACCTTCAGCAACGGTCTCACCGTCAACGCCGGCACGATCTCCGCCGCCGCCGACAACAACCTCGGCGCTACCGCCAGCACGCTGACGCTCAACGGCGGCGCCCTCGCCACCAGCGCCACCTTTTCCCTCGCCGCCGGTCGCGGCGTCGTTCTCGGCGCGAACAACGGCACCCTCACCGCTGCCGCCGGCACCACGCTCACCGCCGCCGGCGTGATCTCCGGCGTCGGCGGGCTGACGGCCAACGGCCCCGGCACGCTCGTCCTCAGCGGCACGAACACCTTCGCCGGCGGCCTGACCCTCTCCGGCGGCGGCACCCTGCGCGTCGGGGCCGACGCGAACCTCGGCGCCGCGGGCGGCACGGTCACCATCGCTAACGGCGCCACCTTCGCGCCCAATAGTGCCGCTTTCAGCACCGCCCGGCCGGTCTCCATCAGCAGCGGGGCCGTGCTGGACGTCGCCAGCACCAATACCCTGACGCTCTCCGGCGCGGTGACCGGCAGCGGCGGGTTGACCAAGAATAACACCGGCACCCTGACGCTTTCCGGCGTGACCAATACCTACACGGGCGGCACGGTCGTCAACGGCGGCACCCTGATCATCACCGCCGACGGAAACCTGGGCAACACCAGCGGCAGCCTGACCCTCAGCAACGCCGTTCTCCAGGACTCCACCGGGGTCACGCTCGCCCGCCCCCTCGTGCTCAACGCCGGGAGCTCCGAGAGCGTCGCCTCCAACAAAAATTTGACCGCCAGCGGGGTCGTCAGCGGTAGCGGTGGCATCACCAAAACGGGCACCGGCAGCCTCATCCTCGCGAATTCAGGCAACACCTTCACCGGCGGCATCACGGTCAACGCCGGCACGGTTTCCGTCGTCGTGGACGCGGACCTGGGCAACGCCGCCAACGCGCTCACCCTCGCCGGCGGCACCCTCCAGACCACCGGCAGCTTCACCCTCGGCGCCGGCCGCGTCGTCGCGCTCGGCGCCAGCGGTGGCACGTTCAACGTCAACAGCGGCACGACTCTGACCATCAACACCGCCATCGCGGGCAGTTCGTTGACCAAGATCAGCACCGGCGGCCTGACCCTCGGCGGGACCAACACCTACACCGGCGGCACGACCGTGACCGGCGGCACGCTGAACATCTCCTCCGACACCAACCTCGGCGCCACCACGGGTGTGCTGACCCTTAACGGCGGCGTGCTCACCCCCGTCACGAACAGCGTCACCCTGGACCCCGCGCGCAACGTCGCCGTCACCGGCAACAGCACGATCAGCCCCGGCGGCGCGCTGGGCCTGACCATCCCCGGCGTCCTCTCCGGCAACGCCACGTTGACGAAATCTGGCACCGGTTTTCTTACCCTCTCGGGCAACAGCAACACCTTCTCCGGCGCGACTTCCGTCACGGCAGGCACCCTCAACGTCACCGGGATCAACGGGATTAACGGCAGCCTGGTTAACAGCGGCGGCACCGTTGCCATTTCCGGCTCGCTCGCCACCTTGACCAGCTTCACCAACAACTCCGGCACCGCCAGCTTCGCCTCGGGTGCCAGCGCCTTCGGCGGCGCGGTATCCGTCAACGGCGGCTCCGTCACCCTCACCGCCCCCTCCGGCACCCCGGCGGGCAGCGGCGCGCTGAACCTCGCCACCGGTGGCACGCTCCTCTACGCCCCGACCGGCACGGGGGCGACCGCCACCATCACCGCCGCCACCGCCGCCGGTGCCCGGCTCGCCTACAACACCGGCGGGGGCGTCCTGGCCATTGATAAAGGTAGCTACACCACCGGCGTTGCCCTGACCCTCGGCCCGACCGGCGCCGCGGTGGATACCTCCCTCATCCGCGTGGGCACCGGCACGCTCATCCTCGCTCCCGTGGACCCCACGCCCGGCAACGCCACGGCCAACCTCGGCGTGAACGAAGGGATCTTTGTCAACGGCGGCCTGACGAACACCAACGGCATCGTGTCCCCCACCATCGTCGTCCAGAACAACAACGCGCAAAAGTCCGCCGACTTCGTGCGCGACGCCGGCGGCGGCACCGGACTCACCAGCGCGGCTAGCGGCTACACCAACACCGCCACCTCCTTCTTCACCATTTCCGGCACCACCGCCGTTGAAAACGTCACCTACGCCGGCACCACCGGCTTGGCCGGCAGCGCCCAGGTCTATGCCCTGCGCGTCGGCAACGGCGGCACCGGGACGGCAACCACGCTCACCATCTCCAGCAACTCGACCCTCACGGTTGGCACCGGCGCCGGTCTCGCGGGCATCCTACTCAACGGCACCGGCACCACCGGCGCGGCTACCATCAACGGCAGCGGCACCCTCGCCTTCGGCGGCGCGGAGGGCGTCGTCTATGTCGGCAGCCCCGGCGGCGTCATCTCCAGCAACCTCACCGGGACCGGCGGGTTGACGATCTTTGGGGCCGGGGGCATTAACGGCACCCTGGCCCTCAGTTCCGCGACGGGCCTGACCGGTCCCATCAACGTCAACACCGGCGTGAACCTCAGCCTCACCGCCGCCAACACCCTGCCCGCCAGCGTCACCGTTAACCTCAACACGGGTAGCCTCAACCTCAACGGCCTCGCGGAAACCTTCGCCGGCCTCACCGGCACCGGCGGTGTCAATCTCGGCACCACCACCGGGGTCCTGACGCTGAACCTCGCCGGGAGCAACACCTATAGCGGCGTAATCTCTGGCACCAACGCCTCAAACGTCGTCAAACAGGGCTCCGGCAGCCTCATTCTGACCGGCACCAGCACCTACGCGGGCGGCACGACCATCAGCGCCGGCACGGTCCAGCTCTCTGGGAGCAACGGCCGTCTCCCTAACGGAGGCAACGTTAACATCACCAGCGGAGCGTTCCTGGACCTCAATACCCAGAGCCAGACCCTCGGCACCCTGACCGGCCCCGGCACCGTCAACAGCCTCGCCGGTGGCACGCCCACCCTGACCGTGGCCAACAACAACGCCACGTTCTCCCAGGACACCGTGGTCACCGGCCCGGTCAACTACACCAAAGCCGGCACCGGCACCGTCACCCTCACCGCCGCAAACACCTACACTGGCAGCACCACCATCACCGGCGGCACCCTACAGCTCGGCGCCGGCGTCACCCTGCCGGCCACGACCATCCTGACTGTGGGCGCGACCAGCGCGGCCACCTTCGACCTCAACGGCAACAACCAGGCCCTCACCGGGTTCGCCGCCGCCGCCGGCGGCACCAGCAAACTCGTCACCAACACCGCCCCGAACTCCGCCGTCACCCTCACCGTCAACGCCACCGCCACCGGCACCTACGCCGGCAACCTTACCGACGGCAACGTCACTAGCACCCTCGCCCTCGTCAAAGCCAGCACGGGCAACCTCATCCTCACCGGCGGCACCAACACCTACACCGGCGGCACCACCGTTTCCGGCGGCACCCTCACCGGCAACACCGCCTCGCTCCAGGGCGCCATCACCAACAACGCCGCCGTCGTCTTCGACCAATCCGCCAACGGCACCTACGCCGGCGCCATGACCGGCAGCGGCACGTTGACCAAGCAGAACGCTGGGGTCCTCACCCTCACCGGCGCCAACGCCTACACCGGCGGCACCACCGTCACCGCCGGCACCCTCCTGGGCACGACCGATTCGCTCAAAGGCAATATCACCAACAACGCCGCCCTCGTCTTCGACCAGACGGCGAACGGCACCTACGCCGGCAACCTCGCCGGCAATGGCACCGTCACCAAGCAGAACACCGGCACCGTCACCCTCACCGGCACCAATACCTACACCGGCACCCTCGTCGCCGCCGGCGGCACGCTCCAGGTCGGCTCCGCCACCGCCATCCCGGCGGGGAGCACCCTCACCGTCGGCGCCACCGGCGGCAGCACCCCCGCGACCTTTGACGTCAACGGCAACAGCGTCACCGTCGCCGCCCTGAACTCCGGCACCACCACTGGCCTGAAAACCCTCCTCAACAACGGCGCGTCCCCCGCGACCCTGACCGTTAACGCCACGTCCGTCGCCTCGACCTTCGCCGGCAGCCTGCAAAACGGCGCCGGCGTCCTCGGCCTCACCAAGTCCGGCTCCCGGACCCTCACCCTCACCGGCTCCAACGCCTTCTCCGGCCCCACCATCATCAACGGCGGCATCCTCCAGGCCAACGCCTTCAAGGCCCTCGCCGGGTCCGCCGCCATCACCGTCAACAGCGGCGGCACCCTGGAAGCCGCGGCGGCCGGCAGCGTCAGCGGCACGGGCACGATCACCGTGAACAACGGCGGCACCCTGCTGCTCTCCGGCACCGGCACGACCGACGCCGTGGACAACGCTGCCCCCGTCGTCCTGGCCGGGGGCACGTTAGCCAAGGGCGCCGGCATCCGGGAGGGCACCGGCGGCTCCTCCGGCGGCACCCTCAGCACCGCCGGCCTCGGCGCGCTGACCCTGACGGCCACCGGGTCCCACCTCGACTTCGGCGTCGGCTCCGGCGGCACCCTGGTCCTCGCCGGCTTCGCCTCCGGCGGCTTTTCCCTCGCGGTGGACAACTGGAGCGGCACCGCGCGCACCGAGGGGTTGGAAGGAACCGACGACCGCCTCATCGTGAACCAATTGCTCAACGCGACGGACCTGAACAACATCGCCTTCGCCGGCTTCACCCCCGGCGCCCTGGAGATTCCCCTGGCCGGCGGCTACTACGAGGTCGTCCCCGTGCCCGAGCCCGCCACCTGGGCGGCCGGCGCGCTGTCGGCCGCGATGCTAGGCTGGACCCTCCGCCGCCGGCGCCGGCAACGCCGGGACTAGGTTCGATCTGACGGCTCGGTTTTCGCGCCGGGAGGGGCCCGCTCCGTGAGCCAGGGTCCGCCTCTTTCGCAAAGGACACCGCGTCTGAAAACGGCGGACCCTGGCTCACGGAGCGGGCCCCTCCCGAGCCTTCAGACCGAACCTGGGCGCCCGTCCCGTTCGGCAGCCCGGGGGGGAACGGTAATCGGCACCCGTGGTGAGAGTTTGGAATGCCGTCTGCTAGATGGTCCTGGGATTTCATGCTGTATCCCGTAAATTCCCGCCGCCGGGTCCGTGCCCTCGCGCCGGGTCTTTTTCTCTCGCTCCTCACCTGGGCGGCGCCCGACCCCGCCGCGGCTGGAACGTTCACCTACAACCCCGGCGCGGGCACCACCGGGGTGTGGGACGCCACCACCGCCAACTGGTTGAACGGACCCACCCCGACGCCGTGGCCGAACACGGCCGCGGACTCGGCGATCTTCGGCGGCCCGCTGGGAATCAGCGTGACCCTGCAAGCCGCGGGCCTCACGGCTAAAGACCTCACGTTCCAAACGGACGGCTACAACCTCGCCGGCGGCGCGCTCACGCTCGTCAGCGGCGGCGGCTCGACGATCACGACCAACGCGGGTGTCAACGCGACCTTCAGCGCCGCCCTCCTGAACGGCTTCACCAAAGCCGGCGCGGGCACGCTGGTGCTCGCCAACGCTGGCAACGCGAACACGGGCAACGTCACCGTCGGGGCCGGCACCCTCCGGATGGGCGCGGCCAACCAGGTTCAGGACAGCGCGGCGTTGAGCGTCGCGAGCGGCGCGACGTTCGACCTGAACGGCTTTGGCGACACCTTCGCGCTCTCCGCCGGCAGCGCGGGCACGATCACCAACGCGAACGTCCTCACGGCCTCCACGCTGACCTTCAACAACACCACCGCGTTGACCTACGCGGGCGTCTTCGCCGGCAACCTCAACCTGACGGACACCACGGGTTCCTTGGGCGTGACCCTGGCCGGGACCGTGGCGAGCACCCACACCGGCACGACCACCTTCAGCGCCCTCGTCAACAACTCCCTCAACAACAGCGGCGGCAACGCCGTTGGGGGCAACCTGACGCTCGCGGGCGGCGGCGTCACCCTGCTGCGGGCCAACCAGATCGCGGACGGCAACACGGTGAGCATCGACGCCTCCAAGGCCACGGCCGTGCTCCGGCTCAACGGCTTCAACGAAACCATCGGCACGCTCAACTCCACGGGCACCGCCGACGCCAACGCCCACGTGGACCTCGGCAGCGGCACGCTGACCATCAGCGGCGGCACCAGCAGCACTTTCGGCGGCATCATCACCGGCGCCGGCAGCCTCATCAAGGCGAGCGCCAACAACCTGACGCTCACCGGGGCCAACACGTTTACCGGCGGCATCACGATGAAGAGCGGCACGCTGATCATCAACAACGACGGCAACCTCGGCGTCTCCGGCGGGGTTTACGGCGCGTTGACGCTCGACGGCGGTGGCGTCAACGGCGGCGGTTCCAACGTCACGCTCAACGCCGCGCGCGCCGTCAACGTCACCACGAACGGCGGCACGTTTAACATCAACGCCAACACGCTTTTCACGCTGCCCACGGCCGTCAACAACACCGGGGCGGGCGGCGCTGGCGTCGTCGTCAAATCCAGCCAGGGCACGCTGGTCACCACGGTCAACACCGGCAACCCCCTGGGCACCGGCTCGATCACCCTGAGCGGCGGCACCCTGGCGTTCCAGCCCGCCGGCAGCGCGGCCGACGTGGCGGTCGGCGGCGCGAACGCCCTCGGCACCTCGAAACTTTCCTACGGCATCGGCCTCACGCTGGCCCTAAACCGGGGCACGAACACCAGCGTCACCCTGACGCTCGGGAACAGCGCGCCCACCGTCAACGTCATTGCCCGCAACGGTCCCGGCACGCTCATCCTCCAGCCCACGGCGACGGCGAACCTGGGCGGCAGCGAAAAGATCCTCGTCAACGGCGGCGTCCTGATGACGAACAACATCGTCTCGCCGTCCATCGTCGTGCAGGACAAGACCGCGGGCGCGACCCTGCGGGGCGATTTCGTCA
Source organism: uncultured Chthoniobacterales bacterium (assembly GCA_964243185.1). Lineage (GTDB taxonomy): Bacteria > Verrucomicrobiota > Verrucomicrobiia > Chthoniobacterales > SZAS-18 > CAXTFX01. The sequence continues at coordinate 8,771 of CAXTFX010000020.1, read as the reverse complement.
CCGACGCGGGCGGCACGACGGGGCTGACGACCGCCACCTACACCAACACCAACTTCACCGGTTCGCCCGCCGCGACCGACGTGGTGGCCGTCACGGCGCCGACGACGCTGACCGGGTCCGCGGCGATCCACGCCCTCCGGGTCGGGAGCGGCGGCACCGGCGCACCGGCCACCGTGGACGTCGGCGCGGGCAACACGCTCAACGTCGGCAGCGGCGGGACCAACACGCAGGGGGGCCTCATCCTGAACGGCACCGTCGGCGGCACGGGCCCCGGCCCGGCCGCCATCACCGGCGGCACCCTGGCCTTCCGGGCCGGGGAGGCGCTGGTGTATGTCAACGGTGGTAACGGCCTGATCGCCAGCGTCATCACCGGCAGCAACGGGTTGACGGCGTTTGGCAACGGGGTCCTCACCCTCAGCGGCGCGAACACCTACGCCGGCGCGACCAACATCAACAGCGTCACCTTGGGCGCGATGACCCTGCGCGCCGGGGCGGTGAACACCTTGCCCGCGGCCGGCAACGTCGGCGTTAACGTCGGCTCCACGTTGGACCTCAACAGCTTCAACCAGACCTTCGCCACGTTGGTCGGCTCCGGCGCGACCACGCTCGGCACCGCCGCCCTGACCGTGGGCGACGGGACGAACTTCGCCTACTCCGGGATCATCAGCGGCGCCGGCACCCTCAACAAACAGGGCAGCGGCACGATAACCCTCAGCGGCGTGAGCACTTTCTCCGGCGGCACGCTCGTCAACGCCGGCACGCTCCAACTCGCCGGCGGCTCCAACCGCCTCGCCGGCGGCAGCAACGTCACGGTCGCCGCCAGCGCGTCCCTGGACCTCAACAACCAGAGCCAGACCCTCGGCACCCTCACCGGCCCCGGCACCGTCACCAACTCCAATACGGGCACGCCGACCCTCACCGTGGCCAACAACAACGCCACCTTCACCCAGGACATCCTTGTCACCGGCCCGGTCAACTACGTCAAGACCGGCACCGGGATCGTCACGCTTTCCGCCGCGAACACCTACGTCGGCTCCACCTCCGTCACGGCCGGCACCTTGCAGGTGGGCAACGCCAACCCCAACGCCATCCCCAGCGCCTCGGTCCTGACGGTCGGCGCCACCGGCGGCAGCACCGCGGCCACGTTTGACCTCAACGGTAACAGCATCACCGTCGGCGGTTTGAGCAGCGGCACGACCACCGGGGCAAAACCTCTCACCAACACCGCCGCCAACTCCACCGCGGTCCTGACGGTCAACGGCGGGGGAACTTACAACGGCGCCGCCGGGGGCATCGCCAACGGCGCCGCGGGCGGCACCGGCGTCGTCGCGTTGACGAAAACCGGCGCCGGCACGCTGACCCTCACCGGCGCGAACCCGTTTACCGGCCCGACGATCATCAGCGGCGGCAAGCTGCTCGCCAACGCGGTTAACGCCCTGCAAGCCACCGCCTCCCTCACGGTCAACAACGGCGGCACCCTCGAAGCCGGCGCCCTCAACGCCATCGGCGGCCCGGGGGGCATGACGGTCAACAACGGCGGCGCGTTCCTGATCAGCGGCGCGGGCACGACCGACCACGTCAACGACACGGCGGCCATCACCCTCGCCGCCGGCACGCTCACCAAGGGCAGCGGCGTCACCGAGGGCCTCGCCGGTTCTTCTCCGGCCAACGGCAACGCGGGCAGCGCCCCCGGCCTCGGCGCGCTGACGCTCACGGCCGCCTCGCACCTGGACTTCGGCACGGGCACGGTCGGCGCCCTGGTGTTCGCCAGCTTCTCCGACGCCGGCAATTTCGCCCTCACGGTGGACAACTGGACCGGCGCCGCGCGCACGGAGGGCACCAACGGCACCAACGACCGCCTGCTCTTCGCCCAGGTGCTCTCCGCGTCAGAACTCGGGAACATCGCCTTTGCCGGCTTCACCCCCGGCGCGACGGAAATCCAACTCGCCGGCGGCTACTACGAGGTCGTCCCCGTCCCCGAGCCGGGGACCTGGCTGGCGGGTCTGCTCGGCTCGCCCGGCCTGGGCTGGACTCTCCGCGGCCGCCGGCGCCGTCGTCGGGGCCCGGGTTTGGAGAAGTGCCAACAAAATGAGGCGCCGCGGGCGGCCACCCCGTAGCCCCGGCCGGGTCGGCGGGGCGGGGCTTCTTTGCGTCAGCGTGTGACGGCCCGAAGCCGTGCGGTCGGCGCTCCGACCCTCACACCTCCAACAGCAGCCGCGTCGGGTCCTCGATGCAGTCCTTCACCCGCACCAGGAACGTCACCGCCTCCTTGCCGTCCACCACGCGGTGGTCGTAGCTCAACGCCAGATACATCATCGGCCGGGCCACGATCTCCCCGTCCACCACGACGGGGCGTTGGACGATGTTGTGCATCCCCAGGATGCCGCTCTGGGGCGGGTTGAGAATCGGCGTGGACAAGAGCGAGCCGTAGGTGCCGCCGTTGGTGATGGTGAACCCGCCGCCCGTCAGGTCGTCCAACCCGATCTTGCCGTCGCGCGCCTTCTTGGCGTAGGCGGCGATGTCCTTTTCCAGCTCGGCGAACCCCTTTTTGTCCGCGTCGCGCACGACTGGCACGAACAGGCCCTTCTCGGTGCCGACGGCGACGCCGATGTCGTAGAAGTTGTTCTGCACGAACTCGTCGCCTTCCATTCGGCCGTTAACCGAAGGGACGAACCGGAGGGCGTCCACGACCGCCTTCAGGAAGAAGGACATGAAGCCGACCTTCACGCCGTGGCGCTTGACGAAGGCATCCTGCATCTTCGCGCGCAACGCCATCACGGCGGACATGTCGCACTCGTTAAACGTGGTTAGGATGGCGGCCGTTTGCTGCGCGGAGACGAGCTGGGCGGCGATCTTGCGGCGCAGCGGGGAGAGCTTGCGGCGGGTCTCGCGGGAGCCTGGATGCTGGATGCTGGACGCTGGATGCTGGATGGCCGGAGCGGGGGTTGGCGCCGCGGGCTGAACGGGAGCGGGGGCGGCGGAACGGCTTTCCAGGTGGTGAACGAGGTCTTCCTTGGTCAGCTTGCCGCCCTTGCCGGTGCCGGTGATGGCGGCGGGGTCCAGGCATTCCTCCTCCACCATGCGGCGGACGGCGGGGGAAAAGGTGGACGGGTCCGCGTCGCCGCGGGCGGCGGCGGCGAAGTTCTCACCCTTCGGGGCGCCGCCGGCCGGGGGGGCGGGTTCCGAGGAGGGGGCAACCTTGTCGGGCTCTGTGGGGGTGGACGACGGACCGGGAGGGGTCGGGGCGGGGGCGGCGGGCGCGCCGGCCTCTATGAGCGCGACGACCTGGCCGATCTTCACCTCGTCGCCCTCCTTGGCCTGGTGGGTCAGGGTGCCGGCCACCTCGGCGGCGAGCTCGGTGGAAACCTTGTCGGTTTCCAGGGTCAGGATGGGTTCGTTGGCGGCGACGGTGGCGCCGTCGGGCTTGAGCCACGCGGCGATGACGCCGGAGGTGATGCTCTCGCCGACGGCGGGGATTTTAACTTCGGTGCTCATGGACGGGGAGGGGGGGGCGAACATTGTGGCGTCCGGGCCGGGTCAAGTCAAAGCTCCCGTCCGGGGTCCGCCGCGCTTCTACTCTACGGCCGGCGGAGGCTCGTTGACCGCCGCTTGCCGACACCTGACCCGCGAACCGATGCCCCTGTGGTTCACCACCCGACCCGCGCGCCCGGAGGAGTCCGGGCGTCTCCGCCGCTTCCTGCCCGGCGCCTTTCCCGAGCCTCCCGGCGTCCGCTGGCTCGTGGCGGTCGCGCTCCCGGAGCGTTTCGTCGCCGCCGCGGCGATCTGGCCGGGGAACTCGCCGGGGGACGACGCCCGCTTCCTCTGGCGCCTGACGCACCGCGCCGAACTCGGGGACGACGGCGCGGTCGCCCGCGCGCTGCCCGCGGCCGGGCGGGAAACGGCCGCGGCGTTCCCCGGCGCCCCGAGTCTGCGCCCGGCCGGAGGACGGTCCGACCTCCCGGCTGCTCGCGGCGGCGGGCGCGGAGGTCGCCTCCGTCACGGAGCGCTGGGAGGCCGACGGGCACCGGCTACGCAAGTTATACCAACCGCACTACGACGAGCGCCTTCCAGCTCGGTTACGGCTTCACCTTCAACGGCATGGTGCCCGTCCCGGACCCCAACCAGCCGAAGCTGAACCTGAACGCGACGGGGACCGGGGTTCTGACCACCCCGATCACGGGGGGAGGGACCGCCGCCTCCCGCCTCGCCCTGGACGACGCGGGGATCGGAACCTTCGCCACCACCGGCCAGCTCCTTCACGGCACGGCCGCCGGCACCACCTACCCCTGGAACCCCGGGGACCGCGGCTACCTCGGCCTGGAGTTCACCCCGACGGGCAACACCGCCCCGAACTTCGGCTGGGCGGAGGTTTCCCACAACGCGGACCAGAGCGTGACCCTCTACAATTTCGCCTACGAGGACACGGGCGGGGCCATCGCCGCGGGCGCCGTGCCGAAGCCGTCCACCCTGGCCGAAGCCGCCGTGCTCGGGGCCGCCGGCCTCCTCGCGTGGCGCCGCCGCCGGAGCCAACGGCCGGTGCCCATCCCCGCGACGGTCGCTTGAGCCATTCCCCGCGCCCCGTCACCCTGCTCGTCGGCTGGGCGGGACCGGCCCATCCACGGCGTCAGCGCGCTGGACGTGGCCCCGACGCTGCTGGCCCTCGCCGGGGTGGGGGCGGCCGGGTGGGACGGCCGGGTCCCGCCGGAGCTGTTCGGGGGCGCCCCGCCCGCGCCGCCGCCGCCGGGGGCGATCCCGGTCGCCGTTCCGGCCGTGGCCCCGTTGTCACCCGGGGCCATCGGTGCGTTGGAAAACTGTCCCGCCCTCGCCCCGGGCCACGCGCACATCCGCCGGGCCCTTGGCCGTCCTGCGGCGTCGGCGGGACGGGGGTTAAGAACCCGTTGCAGAATGGTGCTGGAGGGGCACGACCGGGGGCCAGCGTGCCCGCCAGCGCCTTTCTGCCAGGAATTCTTAGCCCTTGAACGCGCTCTCGACCACCTCTCGCTGGCGCAGGTCGTGGAGTTTCTTGGCGCCGACGGCCGGACTCGCCGCGGCGGGGCGGCCGGCGTAGAGGGGCTTGCGGCCGAGGAGCTCCTCCAGCCGTGGGGCGAGGAACGTCCACGCGCCCATGTTCTGCGGCTCTTCCTGGCACCAGACGACGCGCTTCGCCGCCGCGTAGGGCGCGAGGAGTTCCTTCAGGCGCTCGGTGTGCAGGGGATAGATTTGCTCGACGCGCAGGAACGCCGTCGTCTCCAGGTGGCCGTTCGCCTCGGCGTGGGCGAGCAGGTCGTAATACACCTTGCCGGAGCAGAGGATGACCCGCTCAACCTTCGCGCGGTCGCCGCCGGCCGGGGGGGTTTCCAGGATCTCGTGGAAACGGGTGTCGCCGGTGAAGTCCTCCGCCCGGGAAACGGCGCGCTCGGAGCGCAGCAGGCTCTTGGGCGTCATCAGGATGAGGGGCTTGCGGAACGGCCGCATCATCTGCCGGCGCAGGAGGTGGAAATACTGCGCGGGCGTGGTCAGGTTGGCGACCTGGATGTTGTCCTCGGCGCAAAGCTGGAGGAAGCGCTCCAGCCGGGCGGAGGAGTGCTCGGGGCCCTGGCCCTCGTAGCCGTGCGGCAGGAGCAGGACGATCCCGCTGGGGCGCTGCCACTTGGACTCCGCGGACACGATGAACTGGTCGATGATGACCTGCGCGCCGTTGGAGAAATCGCCGAACTGGCCCTCCCAGAGACAGAGCATGTCGGGAAAGTCCAGGGAATAGCCGTAGTCGAAGCCGCAGACGGCCGTCTCCGACAGGGGCGAGTTGTAAACGCAGAACGTCGCCTGCTCGCCGGGGGCGGCGATGTGGTTGAGGGGGATGAAACGCTCGCGGGTTTCGGCGTCGTAGAACACGCTCTGGCGTTGGGAGAACGTGCCCCGGCGGGAGTCCTGCCCGCTCAGGCGGACGGGTTTGCCCTCCAACAGCAGGGAGCCGAAGGCGAGGGTTTCGGCGAAGGACCACTCGAAGGGACCCCCGTTGGCGAAGGCTTCCGAGCGCCGTTCGAGGAGGCTGCGCTTGAGCTTGGGCAGGATGTGGAACCCCTCGGGGACGTGCGTGACGGCCCAGACGATGCGCTCCAACTGCTCGGGCGCGATGGCCGTGGCCACCGGGTCGTGGGTGTAGGGAGGCTGATAGACGGCGTGCGAGCCGGCGAGGCTCTTCTCCTCGCTTTCCTTTCCCAGGTGCGGGGTTTCCTCCGCTTTGGCCAGGCCCCGGGCTTCGGCCAAGGCGTCCTCGAGTTGTTTGGAAAAGCTGTCGTTGAGCAGCTTGGCGTCTTCCGCCGTGAGCCGGCCGCCCTCGACCAGGGCCTTCTGGTAGAGCGTCGCGGTGGACGGCTGCCGGCCGATCTTCGCGTAAAGGTCGGGCTGGGTGAAGCTCGGCTCGTCGCCCTCGTTGTGGCCGTAGCGGCGGTAGCAGTAGATGTCCACGAACACGTCCCGGCCGAACTCCTGGCGGAAATCCGTCGCGAGTTCCGCGCAGAAGGCCACCGCCTCCGGGTCGTCGCCGTTGACGTGGAACACCGGCGCTTCCACCATCTTGGCGACGTCCGTGCAGTAGAGCGAGGAGCGGGAATCCGCCGGCAGCGTGGTGAACCCGATCTGGTTGTTGATGACGACGTGCACCGTGCCGCCCGTCTGGTAGCCGGGGAGCTGGGACATGTTCAACGTCTCGGGCACGACGCCCTGCCCGATCACGGCCGCGTCGCCGTGGATGAGCAGGGGGAGGACCTTTTTCCGTTCCGCGGTGTCCCTGACGATGCGCTGGCGGGCGCGGGCCTTGCCCTCGACCACGGGATTGACGAACTCCAGGTGGCTGGGGTTGGCCGCGAGCTGGACATAGACGGAGCGGCCCCCGCCGACCTCCCGGTGCGCCTCGAAGCCCAGATGGTATTTCACGTCCCCGTCGCCGTGCGCGTGCTGGGGCATGTAGTTCTCGGAGAACTCCGTGAACAGGGTTTTCAGCGGTTTTTTCAGGAAGTTCGCCAGGACGTTGAGCCGGCCGCGGTGGGCCATGCCCAAGACGATCTCGAGCACGCCGTGCCCGCCGGCGCGCGCCAGGATGCTCTCGAGCGCCACCATCATGCTCTCGCCGCCCTCCAGCGAGAACCGTTTCTGGCCGACGTAACGGGTGTGCAGGAACCGCTCGAACATCTCCGCGTCCAGCAACGCCTCCAGCATCCGGCGCTGGGCGGCGGGCTCGGGGGCCGGCTGCTCGGGGCGGGCTTCCAACCGGTCGCGCAGCCAGTTCCGGGCCGGGACGGAGGAAAGGTGCATGAACTCCGCGCCGACGTGCCCGGCGTAGGTCGCCTGCAACCGGGCGAGCATCTCGCGCAGGCTCAGGGTTTTGCCCCCGAGGAACGTGCGGTTGGCCACGGGCCGGTCCAGGTCCGCGTCGGTGAAGCCAAGTTCACCCAGGCGGAGCAACGGTTGCTCGGGCCGCGGGGTGCCCAGGGGGTCGAGCTGGGACAGCGTGTGCCCGAGGGTGCGGTAGGCGTTGACCAGCCCGTCCACGCGCTGCTGGAGGTAAACGGCCCCGGTGACGTCCCCGGCGGCGACGGCGGGTGCGGTTTCGGGCGCGGCGCCGGCCGGCGGCTTGGACCCGTTCTTGCCGGCCGGGGGTTGGGTGAGGCCGAGTTCAAAACCCTCGAAGAACGCCTGCCAGGAACGGTCCACGGCGGCGGGATCACGCTGCCAGGTGGTGTAGAGCTCTTCCAACAGCTCGGCGTTGGGGCGGGCGGCGAGGGAGGGTTTCATGGCGAGGGGTCCGCGGGGAAATACGGTTTCGGGAGCGATGACGGGGGTGTGGAGTTTACCGGCGCGAGGGTCCCTGGCAAGGCGGCGCGTCGGCTTCGAGGCGTGGGAACACGCCGTCTGCTCTCGGTGAACGGTGAAGGACGGGGCCGCCGGGAACGCTGGGACCGCCGCCGGGAACCGCCCCGGCGTCCCCGGCGGAATGATTAGTTGTTGCAAGTAACTGGCATCTTCACCGATGTTCCGCCCCGTGTTGGCCTCCCCGCGTCCCGCCTCCGGCCCGTGCCGGCTGGCGACGGTTCTGCTGCTGGCCCACCTCCTGGCCGTCCTGGCGCTGGCGGCCTGCCCGGAGTGGCACCATTGGCTCCACGCCGACGCGGACGACGACGAGCACCAGTGCGCCGTCACCCTGTTCCGGAGCGGCGGGGCCGACGCGCCCACCCCGCCCGCCGCGGCTGCTCCCGCCCCGTGGGGGCACGCGCCGGCAGCCGTCCCCCCGGCTTGGCCCGTCGTCCGGGTCGCCCCCGTTTTCTCCTCCGCCCGCATCTTCGAGCACGGACCGCCTTCGCCGCGCTGAAGGCCCCTTCCCCCGCGCTCGCACCCTGACCGGACGGCGTCCGCCGCCTCGCGCCTGCCGCGGGGGCGGACCCCGACCGCCCCCGCGGGTGGCTCCCGCCCGAGGCTCCCGTCCGCCCCTTCCTCCCGGCCCCGCGGTTTCCGCGGGGAGGTTCCGGGTGGGGCGGGGAACCCGGGCGCCCGGCCTGCCCGCCTCCGACCAGCGCCCCTCCGGGTGCCGGTCACACTCCGCCCCGCTCCGCCCCTTCGACCTTTTTTACACCATGACCGCTTCCCGTTTCCAACTTGCCGTCCTCCTCGCTTGGTTCACCGTCCCCCGACCCGACGCTGCCCGCGCCCAGGCCCCGGGCGGCCCTGACAGCCCGCCGGCTGGGCGCATCGTCGGCACCGCTTCGCGCCTGGAC
>CAXTFX010000019.1:0-20770 GCA_964243185.1 uncultured Chthoniobacterales bacterium | reverse complement strand
CCAGAAGCAGATCAGCGAGGGGACGGTGGACTTCGGCGCCTCCGACGGCCCGATGAGCGACGAGAACCTCGCCAAGGCGAAGGGCAAGATCCTCCACCTGCCCACCGTCGCCGGCGCGGTTGTCCTCGCCTACAACCTGCCCGGCCGGCCCAAGATCAAGCTGGACGCTGACACCATCGCCAACATCTTCCTGGGCAAGATCAAACGTTGGAACGACCCGGCCATCGCCAAGCTCAACCCGAACTACTCGTTCCCCGATTGGGACATCGCCGTGGCCCACCGCGCGGACGGCTCCGGCACGACCTACATCTTCACCGACTATCTCTCCAAGGTGAACCCGGAGTTCGCCAAGAAGGTCGGCAAGAACACCTCGGTCAACTGGCCCACGGGCACCGGCGGCAAGGGCAACGACGGCGTGGCCGGCCTGGTCCGTCAAACCCCCGGCTCGCTGGGTTACGTCGAGCTGATCTACGCCGTCCAGAACCGGCTGTTCTACGCGGACGTGCAAAACGCGGCCGGCAACTTCGTCACCCCGAGCCTGGATTCCATCACGGCGGCGCTGTCCACGGCCAACATCCCGGACGACTTCCGCTTCTCGATGGTCAACGCCCCCGGCGCGACCTCCTACCCGATCGCCGGCGTGACCTGGCTGCTGGTCTATGAGCAGCAGAAGGACCCCGCCAAGGGCAAGGCGCTCGTCGGCTTCCTGAAGTGGTATCTCTCGGAGGGCGAGAGCATGGCCCGCTCGCTGGACTACGCCCCGCTGCCCAACGCCCTCCGCGCCCGGGTGCGCGCCAAGATCGAGCAGATCAAGGCCTGAGCCGATCCGGTTTTCAACGCGAAGGGGGAGTCTGGTTCGCCGGACTTCCCCTTTTTTGTCCGCAGATTACGCCGATTACGCAGATTTGAAGAGGGTGACGCAGAAAGGCCGGGAAACCGCCGTTGCCGAAATTCCGAACCCCCTCCGAAAATCTGCGTAATCGGCGTAATCTGCGGACAAAAAAGGGTCGTTCTCGCGCCCACGGCTCGCGCCTCGCTACCGCCCGAACCCTCCCGGCGGGGTGACGTTCTTGGCTCCGCTCACCGGGTCCTTCCGACGCCCGGCGAGCGCCCGCAGGTCCAGCCCGAAGTAGGCCAGGCAGTTGAGCAGGATCACGGTCGCGGCGGCTTCGTCGAGGTTGCCGATGATGGGGATGTTATCCGGGATCAGTTCGATGAAACCGGCCCCGGGGTTCAGGATGTAAAGCAGCGAAAGCACCCCCAGGCTGACCGCGGCGATGGTTTTCCCCGGCGAACGGTGGGACGCGGGCGGTTCGGTCGGCGGGGGCGGGGGGGACGAAGGCATGGCGGGAACACGTTAGCGCAACGCCACCCAGATGCCGACGCCAAACAGGGTGAAGGCGACGACGTAAAGGAGTTGGTGCCGGAATTCCATGCCGCTAACTTCCGCCCGGCGGGCCGGCTTGCAAGGCGCGGGCCGCCTTGAATCCGCGCCGCCCCGGACTACCGTCCCGGCCCGCCCGATGGCCCGCATCTACCTCAAAACCTACGGCTGCCAGATGAACGAGCGCGACTCCGAGCAGGTCGCCCGCGCCCTGCTCGCCCGCGGCCACGAGATGACGGCGGACGAGCGCGAGGCCGACGTGGTCCTGCTCAACACCTGCTCCGTGCGGGACCAGGCCGAGCAGAAAGCCCTCGGCAAGATGGGTTACACCGCGGCCACCCACCGCGCGGAGCGGCCGGGGGCGCCCGTCGTTTACGGCTTCCTCGGCTGCATGGCGCAGGCGCGCGGGGCGGAGTTGCTGAAGGATTCCCCCGGCGTGGACCTCGTCGTCGGCACGCAGAAGTTTCACCGCGTCGCCGAGCACGTCGAGCGCGCCCTGGAGGCCAAGCGCGCGCGCGCCCGGCGGGAGCAGCTCGAAGGGCTGCGCCGCGACGACCTGCGCTTCTCCCTCGTGGACACCGGTGCGGAAGCCGGCTCGCAGGACGCCATCCGTGACCACGTCCTCAAGCCCGGACAGGCGACGGCGTTCGTGTCCATCATGCAGGGGTGCAACATGCACTGCGCGTTCTGCATCGTTCCCCGCACCCGCGGCCCGGAGCGGGCGCGCCGGCCGGAGGAGATCGTCGCGGAGGTCCGCGGGCTGGTGGCGCGCGGGGTCCGGGAGGTCACGCTGCTCGGCCAGATCGTCAACCTCTACGGCCGGCACGAGTTCCCGCGGTCCGGGGATGGCCGCAGACCGTTCGTGCAACTGCTCGACGCCGTGCACGCCGTTCCCGGCCTGGAACGCCTGCGCTTCACCTCGCCGCATCCCGTCGGCTTCCGGCGCGACCTGGTGGACGCCTTCGCGCGGCTGCCCAAGCTCTGCGGGCACGTTCATTTCCCCCTCCAGAGCGGCAGCGACCGCATCCTGCGCCTCATGCGCCGGCCCTACTCGGCGGCGAAATACGAGCGGCTCGTCGCCGATCTCCGCGCCGCCCGGCCGGGGCTGGCGCTGACGACCGACCTCATCGTCGGTTTCCCCGGCGAGACGGATGACGACTACGCCGCCACCCGCGCGCTCTGCGAGCGCGTCGGCTTCGACAACGCCTTCGTCTTCCGGTATTCCCCGCGCCGGGAAACTCCCGCCGCCACGATGGCCGACCAGGTGCCGGAAGCGGTGAAGGCGGCCCGCAACCACGACCTGCTCGCCGTGATAGATGCCCACGCCCGGCGCGCGCACGCCGCGGTGGTCGGTCAAACCGTCGAAATCCTCTGCGAAGGCCCCAGCAAGACGAACCCCCGCCGGCTGGCCGGGCGCACGCGCGCCAACAAGATCGTCGTGTTCGAGAGCGCCGAGCCGGAGCGGCACGTCGGGCAACTGGTGAACGTGCGGGTGGACGAGAGCAGCGGTTTCACCCTCTACGGCACGGCGGTGGAGCCCGCCGGGGCCGCCGTTTTTGACACCGCCGGGATGCCGGGTTAGGCACGCGCCCTTTTCCGTCTCCTGGTGAACGATTACGATTTCCTCTCCCTCCGCACCGCCGGCCTCCTCGTCGGCCTGCTGCTCATCGTCGGCCACGCCCTCGCCCTGGCCCGCCCGGCGCAAACCGCGGAGGCGCTCCGGGTTTTCCCCCGTTCCCGCCCCGCCGGCACCGCGCTGCTGACCCTGGCCCTGGCGTGGACCTTCTGGCTGTGGAGCACGACGGACCTCGGGGAGTTCTACACCCTGCGCCGGCCCCTCCAGTTCCTCCTGCCCGTGGGCTACTACCTGACGTTGCGCTACGTGGACGAGTTCCTGGCCGTGCGCGCCCTGGGCATCCTGATGCTGCTGGCGGCCTGCCCGCTGCTGGACGCGGCCTTCCTGCGCCCGGAGACGAGCCGCTTACTGCTCGTCGTGCTGGCCTACGTCTGGATCATCGGGGGAATGTTCTTCGTCGGCGCCCCGCACCTGTTCCGGGACGCGATGGACTGGGTGAGGCGGGGCGGCGCGGGCCGTTTCCGGGCGGTGTCGGTCGCCGGTCTGGCCTACGGGCTGGCGGTCCTGGCGTGCGCGGTGGCGCGGTGGTGAAAGGGGGGAGGCGTCCGTTTCCCGGCCGGTCCCCCGGGCAACCCTTGACCGTCTGCCATGCTTCCGCGCTCCCCGCTCATCCCCGCCGGGGACGCTCCCCGGCAGGTGCTCATCTATTTCCACCCCACCGTGTGGTCGCAAATCCGCTTCCTGCGCGGGGTCGCCGAGTCCGGTCCCCCGCGGGGTTGGTGCATCCGCGTCGTCCGGGTGGACTACTTCCTGCGGGATATCTGTGACGCGGGCACGCGCTACGACGGCGTCCTCGCCTGCACTCCGGAACCGGCGGACGCCGCGATCCTGCGCCAGCTCGCCCCGCACGGCGTCGGCCTCGGCTCCCCGCAACGGGAATGGTGCGGGGCGACGGTGGACGCCGACGACCGGGCCGTCGGCGAGGCGGCGGCGGCGCACCTCCTCGAGCGCGGCTTTCGCAACGTGGCGCTGGTCGCCGACCAGTTCGGCCTGGCCTACGGGGAGGAGCGGGCACGGGGCTTCGGACGCTTCCTGCAACGTCACGGGGTGACGGTGCGGACCTACCCTTACCCGGTCGGCGTTCCCCGCTGGAACACCGCCGATTCCATCGTCCAATGGCTGCGGGAGGGCGGTCGGCCCGTGGCGGTCTTCGGGGTGGACGACCTCGTCGCCGCGCAGGTTTTGCGCGCGTGCGTGCAGGCCGGCCTGCGCGTGCCGCAGGAGGTCGCCGTGCTGGGCGCGGAGAACCTCGACGAGGTCCGCTTCACCACCGCGCCGCCGCTCTCCTCGGTGGACATCCCCTTCGAGCAAATCGGCTTCCGCGCGGCGGAAACCCTGCACGCCATGATGTCCGGGCGCGACCCCGCCCCGCGCGAAACCCTCGTCGCGCCCACCTCCGTCATCACCCGCGCCTCCACCGACGCCCTGGCCGTCAACGACGCCCTGCTCACCCGGGCCTACGCCTACCTCCGCCAGCACTTCGCCCGGGGCGTGGGCGTGGCCGAGCTGGAGCGGCACCTGCACGCCAGCCGCCGCCAGATCGAGCGCCGGATGGCCGAGGCCTGGGGCTGCTCCCCGATGGAGATGATCCAGCGGATGCGCGTGGAGGAAGCGAAGAAGCTGCTCGCCCGCACCAACCGCACGGTGGACGACATCGCGCAGGCCGCCGGCTTCAGCGGCGCCCGCGCGCTGCTCAAACAGTTCAAGCGCCAAGCCGGGTTGACCCCCGCGGCCTTCCGCGCCGAGCACCGCTCGGGGGGGCGGGCGGACTAGCGGGGACCCCGCCGGCCGGTCGCAAAAGGGCACCTGCCCGCCGCAAAACGGTATAGACACCGGGTGCCCGGCTCCCGAACATGGCCCCGAGTTCCGGGGCACCACGGCCGGGTTCGCCGTTTGCGCGGTCTTCCGCCTTGGCCCCGGCTCGCGTCCACCTCAGCCCGATCGCCCAACCTCATGCCCCAAGAATCGCGCCGTCCCGCCCTGCTCCTCGGCCTCTGCGCCGCCGCCGTTGTCACCCTCCCGCCCCTCGCGGCCGGACAGACTTACATCTATAACGGCCCGTTCACGGGCACGGGCAACACCGTCAACTTCTGGAGCGCCGACTCCTGGATCGGCGGCACGCCCACCTCCAGCGCGACGACGCAACTGGTGTTCCGCAACTTCGACGCCAACCAGTATTCCGCCAACAACGACCTGGGCAACCCGTTCCAGCTCAACTCCGTCCTGCTGCAAAGCTTCTCCACCTCCAGCACCACCGTCAGCAGCACCACCGGCTACAGCCTCCAGCTCACCGGCGCGAACCCGACCGTCACCCCGTCCGGCCCGGGCACCGTCTCCTTCGCCACCGGCGGCAACGGCCTCGTCCTCAACCCTACCTCGGGCACCACCACCTTCGGCGGCGGCGGCGACGGCCTCGTCACCATCGGCAACGCCGGCATCACCGGCACCGGCGGGCTGGTGCTCAACAACACCGGCCTCGGCGGCGTCACCATGTTCGGCGCCAACACCTTCACCGGCGGCGCCACCCTTAACAGCGGCATCCTCAACGTCGGCGCCGCGGGCGCCCTGGGCACCGGCAACACCCTCACCGTCAACGGCGGCGTCCTGCGCGGCAACGGGGCGGCCATCGCCAACGCCGTCGTCGCCAACGCCAACTTCGCCTTCAACTCCGGCACCCTGACCATCAACGGCCCCGTCAGCGGCGCCGGCGGCGTCCAGCTCGTCAACGGCGCGGTCTTCTCCTCCCAGGGTCTCACCCTCGGCGGCGCGCTCTCCTACGCCGGGGCCACCTCCGTCGGCGGCTCCTTCCCCCGGCCCAGCGGCAGCGCGACCAACCTCGCCACCCTGACGCTCGCCGCCACGGCCACCCTGAACAACTCCCAGCCCATCACCGTGGGCAACAACGCCACCCTCGCCCTCGCCGGCAACGCCACCAACACCCGCGTCCCCAACCAGAACGCCCTCGTGCTCGACGGCGGGCGGGTCGCCTTCACCGGTTCCACCACCACCGAAACCTTCGGCAACGTTTCCGCCAGCGGCCTCAGCGTGTTCACGCTCGCCGCCGGCGCCACCAACAGCACCCTGGCCTTCGGCGCTTTCAACCGCACCGACAACGCCACCCTCAACGTCCGCGGCCCCCTGGCCGGCAGCGCCGGCAGTTCCAGCAAGCTCACCTTCAGCGGCGGCCTCCCCGCCATCGCCGACCCGCTGGCGCCCAGCAACACCGGCCAATACGTCGGCGTCGTCCCCTTCGCCGCCGGCACCAACGTCGCCACCGCCGTCAACGTCGGCGCCCTGGTCACCTACGACGCGACCGCCGGCACCCGCTACCTCGGCCCGGCCAACGCCGCGAACTTCCAGCAGGTCGCCGCCGGCGGCACCTTCGACGCCAACACGCAATTCAAGAACGCCAACATCGCCGGCAACTCCGCCACCGTCACCGACGCCGAGCGCGTCAACAGCCTCGCCGCCACCACCGCCTCCGTCGTCACCGGCGGCGGCACCCTGACCGTCTTCAGCGGCGCCGTGCTCGTCGCCACCGGCAACGGCGGCGGCCTCGTCCTCAGCGGGCCGACCCTCGACTTCGGCGCCAACCCCGGCTACCTCCACCTCGGCGGCAACCTCTCCCTCCAGGGCACCAGCGCCCTGACCGGCAGCGCCGGCGTGGTCGTCAGCGGCCTGGACCAGCCCGGCAGCGCCACCGCCAACGGCGGCGGCGGTGGCTACCGCGTGCAGTTCTCCAACGGGGCCAACCCCTTCACCGGCGGCCTCACCGTCAACGGCAACGCCCTGGTCGCCTTCACCGCCGACGCCCAGCTCGGCGCCGCCGGCGGCGGCATCACCCTGGGCGGCGGCGGGTTGACCTTCAACAGCGCCACCGCCACCGCCATCACGGTCAGCCGGCCCGTCACCCTCGGCGCCGCCGGCGGCAACCTCGCCACCCTCCCCAACACCGTCCTCACCGTCGCCGGCGCCGTTTCCGGCCCCGGCGGCCTGTCCATCGGCTCCGGCGACGGGGCCGTCACCGGCGTCGTCGCCCTGACCAACGCCAATTCCTACACCGGCCCGACCTACCTGCTCAACAACGCCACGCTGCGGATCGCCTCCGACGCCAACGTGGGCGGCGCCGCCCAACCCCTCAACGTGCTCGGCGGCACCCTCCAGTTCGGCGCTTCGGCCACCTTCAGCAAACCCGTCTATTTCGCCGCCGTCGCCAACCTGGACACCAACGGCAACGCCGTCACCCTCGCCGGCCCTCTTTCCGGCCTGGTCCCCACCGGCATCAACAAGGTTGGCGCCGGCACGCTCACCCTCGCTGCTTCCAGCCCGCTCTACGACGGGGCGTTCTTCGTCAACGCCGGCACCCTCAACCTCGCCGCCGCCAACACGCTGCCGCAGGTCACCACGCTGGTCGTCAACTCCGGCGGCACCCTGGCGGGCAACGGTGCCGTCGGCGGCTCCGTCTCGGTCGCCGCCGGCGGCACCCTCGCGCCCGGCAACAGCGCCGGGCGGATCAGCGTCGGCAACACCGTGACCTTCGCCGCCAACTCCGTCGCCTTCATGGAGCTCGGCGGGGCGACCTCCGCCGACTACGACCAACTGCTCGTCGGCGGCGCGCTCAACCTCAACGGCACCCTGACCCTGAGCCTCCTCAACAACTTCGTGCCCACGCTGAACGAGAAGTTCTACCTGTTCGACGACCTCGGCCTGCTCTCGCCCACGGGCACCTTCGCCAACGGCACCGGCGCCGGCAACCTGCTGTTCACCGACAACGCCGGCAACACCTACCAGATCAACTACGCCGACCACGATCCGGCGGACCTCTCCAACGCGCTCAACAACGACGTGTCGCTCACGGTCGTCGGCTTGGCGGTCGTCCCCGAGCCGTCCACCTGGGCGCTGCTGCTGGCGGCCGGGGTCGGCGGGCTGCTGACCCGGGCGGTCCGCCCGCGGCGGAGCGTAGCGTGACGCGGAAGCGGTTCAACCGCAGGCCAGCTCCACCAGCGTCCGCACGCCGAAACCCGTCGCCCCGCGCGCCAGCTCGGGGCGGTCTTCGGTCAACGCCGCCGGGCCGGCGAGGTCAACGTGCGCCCACGGCACGTCCCCCACGAACGTCCGCAGGAACGCCGCCGCCGTGCAAGGCGAGCCCGCCCGGCCGCTGGAGTTCTTGATGAGCGCGATGGAACTCTTAATCTTCTGCTCGTGCTCGCGGGTGATCGGCATCGGCCACAGCGCCTCGCCTGCGCGGTCGGCGGCGGCGAGGACCTCGGTTTTCCACGGGCCGTCGTTGGCCCACAGACCCGCGGTGTCGTCGCCCAGGGCCACCACGCAGCCGCCCGTCAGCGTCGCCAGGTCCACGATGCGGCCGGCGCGCAGGACCTTGCGCGCGTAGCCCAGCGCGTCGGCGAGGATCACGCGGCCCTCCGCGTCGGTGTTGTTGATCTCCACGTGCCGGCCGTCGAAGACCGTCACCACGTCGCCCGGACGGTAGGCCCCCGGGCCGGTGAGGTTTTCCGCGCTGGCGACGACGGCCACGACGTGACGCGCCGGCCGCCGCGCCGCCACGGCCCGCATCGCCGCGAGCGCCGCGCAGCCCCCGCACTTGTCCCAGACCATCTCCTCCATCCCCAGCGCCGGCTTGATGGACAACCCGCCGCTGTCAAAGGTCACGGCCTTGCCCACGAACACCAGCGGGGGTTCGTCCGCCGGCCCTGGGTTTCCGCCGTAGCGCACGACGACCAGCCGCGGCCCGTGCGCCGAGCCGCCGCCCACCGCGAGCAGGCCGCCGAAGCCCGCCGCGCGCAGCCGCCCGGGCCCGAAACCCTCCACCGTCAACCGACCGTCGCTCTCCGCCGCGAGCTGCCGGGCGGCGTCGGCGAGGGTTTCGGGGAAAAAGGTGTTCGGCGGCGAGTTGCCGAGCTCCCGGGCGAAGTTGGCCGCCTCCGCGGCCACGACGGCGCGCTCGCCGGCGGCGCGGGCCGCTTCCGGGGTGACGAAGGACAGGGTTTCCAGCGCGGCCGGCGCCGGGTCCTCCGGCGCGGGCACCTGGAAACGGTCGAACCGGTAGGCGCCGAGGAGGGCGCCCTCGACGGCGGCGCGGGTGAACTCCTCCGCGCGGTCGGCGGGCAGGGAGCGGAGGTCAAAGGCCGCCGCGGAACGTCCGTTCTTACGCAGCCAGCGCGCCGCGGCGCCGGCCGCCGCCCGCACGGAGCCGAGTTCCACCGCCGGGCCGACCCCCGCGAGGAGCTGGCGCTCGGCGTGGAGGAACACCACGGCCTTCTCCCGCCCGCCGAACTCCGCCGCGGGCAGGGGCAGGTTGGCGGCGTCCTCGCGGGTGAGGAAGCGGACGGTGTCGGAGTTGGCGGGAAGGGCGTCGGGAAAGTGGGTCAGCATGACAAGGCCGCGCACCCTAACGCCACCGGCCCGGGGCGCCAAGGGGCGGTGGGGGCGCCTACCGTGCCGCCTTCGCCTTCCACCGCTCCGCCCGGGCGCGCTGCTCCTCCAGCTTGGCCTTCAACCCGGCTACCCTGGTCCGCAGCTCGTCGTTCTTGGCCCGCCACGCCGACGCTTCAAGCGCAAAATCCGGGGGCGCGGGGCGTTCCGCGGCGAACCGCTCCAGGCTCAACCGCCCCGACCGCTGCACGAACGGCACCGCCGCCGCCGGGATGGCGCCGACCCACGCCAGCGACGCTGCCGCCGGCCCGAGCGGGCGGCCCCCGCGGAGGGCGCGGTATTGCGCCTCGTAACGCGCCAGCGCCGCCGCGAACCGCCCTGGGTCCGCGTCGTTCGCCGCCGTGCCGCCGTGGAGCTGGTGGAACGTGCCCTCGCCCGCCGCCAGCCGCCAACGGGCGCCGGGCAGCTCCGCGCCGCGGCGCAGGGCGTCGGCGCTGCCGTAGCCGCCGCCGGGCAGGTCGAACGCCTCGTCGTAACCGCCCATCTCCGAGAATATTGCCCGTGACATAACCACGAAGTTACTTTCCACCGGCGGCTCGAACAGGCCGAACCGTTGCGAGCCGCCGAAGCTGGCGATCTCCCAGAGCCGCTCCCCGCTGCCGGGCGCGTCCGGCCAGCCGAGGGCGGCGAGGGCGGCGTCCTCCGCCGCCGGGGAATAGCCCGCGAGCACGGAGCGGTTTTGCAGGTCCGGGCCGAGGTGATACGTCGGCGCGATGAGCACGTCGCGCCGCCCGGCGGCCAGCGCGAGGGCGACCAGACCGGGACTCACGAGCCGGGCGCCGTCAATCATCACCGCCAGCCGCCCCCCGCGGGCGAGGCCGGCGCCGACGTTGACGGCGCGCATCGGCGAGGCCAGCGCCGGGTCGAGCCGGTGGACGCGCGCGGTCGGCCCGCCGTGCTCGGCCGCGAGGGCGGGGGGGACGGGCCGGGGCGAGCCGTTGTCGAGCACCAGGATTTCGTAGTCCTCCGCCCGCACCCCGCGCTGGTAATCCGCGCGCAGGGAGCGCAACGTCCGCGGCAGCTCGCGGGCGGCGATGTCGTAGGCGACGACGAGGATGGAGAGCTGCGGTCGGGACACGGCGCTGAACTTTAATACCGCGCCGACAGTCCCCCGAAGAACCCGCGGCGCAACGCCGGGTAGCCGGCGACCTCGGCGTAGCGTTCGTCCAGGAGGTTCTCCACGCGGCCGTAAACGTGGACGTTCCGCGTCGCCTCGAAGTCGAGCAGCAGGCGCAGGGTCGTGTAATCCTCGGCGTCCACGCGGGCGAAGGTGCGCGGGTCAATGTCCTCGCGGGCGTTAACCGATTTCAGCTCCAGCGCGGCGGAGAACCGGGGCACGGGGCGGACGCCGACGCTGGCGAAGACCTGGTGCCGGGGCCGGCGCAGCAAGCGGGAGCCGTCGGGCAGGGCGGCGTTGCGGTTCGACGTGCTGACGGCATCCAGATACGTGTAGGAAACGCGCGTGAAGAACCACGGCACGGGCTCCCAACGGCCGAAGGCTTCGACACCCAACGTGCGCGCGGCGCCGAGGTTTTCGGAGCGGAACGGGTTTGAGATGAAACCGACGACGTTGGAGAGATCGTTGTGGAAATAGTTCGCCCCGAAACGCAGCTTGTCTTTGCACAAGCCCTGCTCGAAACCGAAGTCGTAACCGAAATTTTTCTCGGGATTCAAACTGAAATTGTTGCCGAAGATTTTGTCCTGCGGCGCGGGTGGCGCGTAGCCGGTGGCCACGCTGGAACGCAACGTGAGCCCGGTTTTATCGAAGAGGTAGCTGCCCGCGAAACGATACGTGCCGACGCTGCCGAACTGGTTGAAATGGTCGTAGCGTCCGCCCGCGACGAGCAGGGCGTTCTTGAACGGCTCGACGGAGAACTGCGCGAAGCCGGCGGTGTTCTCGACGAAGTCCTTCAAATACTGCGGCTGCGGGCCAAACGCCTGTGAAACGAGCGGTTGGCGCACGTTGGCAAACGTTTGCTCGTAGAATACGCCGGTGGTCAGGGTGAGCCAGCGCGTGAAGGCGATGTCGTTCTGGTAGTCTATTTGGTAACGGTTGAACTGCCCGCGCGTCGGGCCGGTGAAGCCATCCTCGTTGGGGTTGTTGACCTGGCGCTCCTTGTCGTAGGAAAGGACCAAGTGATGGTGCCACCATTTCGTGAGTTGCCAGTCGAGGTTTGGCGCGTAGAGCTGCCTTTCGGTGACGAAATTATCCTTCGGCCGCGGGTTGTAAACGTCGCTGGGATTGCCCGTGTCGGCGTTGTTATACAAACCGATGAAACCGAGGCGCGGGGCGGTGCCGCCAAGTTGATCGAAACTCAGGGCCCGGGGCGCGAAACCCACGTTCGCCAACACGGCGGTGTTGCGATACTCGTTGTTCGGCCGGTCGTTGTCGGTGTCGAGACGACTGAAACCGACGCTGTAATCGAACACGCCCGGACCCGAACCCACGTCCGCGGTGACGCCGCCCTTGTCTTTAGGGTCCCCGGCGGACCGTGAACGCCCGTTTTGAAACGCACCCGCCACGGCGACCCGCTCGCGGAACGTCCCGAAGCTGCCGCCCTCCGCGGAAACGTCCGCCGTGAACGGGCGCGGGTTGTCCAATTGGTCCCCGCGCCGGGAGAAAAGCTGAATGGCGCCGGCGAGCGCGCGCGGGCCGTAGAGCGTGGATTGCGGGCCGCGCTGGACCTCGATGCGGCCCAGGCCCTCGCCGGTGAGGTCGGCGAAGTTGAACAACCCGGCGAGGCCCTGGTTGAGCGGCACGCCGTCGAGGAGCACCTGCGTGTGCCGGCTCTCCAGGCCGCGGGTGAAGACGCTGGTAAGCTGCCCCGGCGCGCCGGTCTGGGCGACGGACAGGCCGGGCACCGCGCGCAGGGCGTCGGCGACGCGGTCGGTCTGGCGTTGGGCGAGCTCCTCCGCCGGGATGACGGTGACGGCCGCGGGCACGCGGTCGGCGTCCGTGGGCAGGCGGGTAGCGGTGATGACGATGCGGTCGGCGCGGCTGCCGCTGCCCTCGTCGGGAGGCGGGGTGGCCGGGGCGCCGGGCGGGGCGCCGGCGGGTTCCTGGGCCGGGAGGGTGAGCGGGGTGGGCAGCAGCAGGGCGAAGGACGCGGCCACGAGGGAGTGGCACCGGCCGGAGGGGCGGTTGGGCATGGTGTTGGAGTGGGTCTGGTTGGGTTCGGACGTTGGGTTGGGATGGGTATCCAACCCGACGTCCGCCAAGCCAGAGGAACACTCCGACCGGGCGGGGCCGCCGCGCGGGACCCGCATCGTTCCCCTGGGACGGGGGAATTTGGTCCGGCCGCGGACGCGCCCGCGGTGAGGCGGGGCGGCGACGGTCGGGATGGGTGCCTGCCGGGCAAGTGTTCTGACTCCTGGCTTCGGGCGGCCTCGCGGTCGCCAGCCTCCTCCCCGCCTTCACCCGCTCGCGCGGATTGGCGTTGGGGATTCGTCCTCCAGTTACAGCAGCGCCACTGTTCCCGGCTTTCACGGGATTCCATGCGGCGGCAAGCGCCGGTCCCTTAGCCGCGGGCCGGGGCGCTGGCAAGTCGGAAAAAAGGCCCGCGCGCCGGGCGGGCCCCGAATAGGTGAACTGTTTTCATGAACCCGCCGCCTGTTCCCCTCCCGACCCCGGCTGCGGCCGGCGCCCGCCCGGCGTCCCGGCCGACCATCCTGCTGGTGGAGGACAACCCGGACGACGAGGTTCTCACCCTGCGCGCCCTCGGCCGCGGGGGGTTGCGCGAGCGGACCGTCGTCAAGCACGACGGGGAGGAGGCCCTGGACTACCTGCTGGGGTTGGACGAGGCGGAGCGGCCGGCCGTCGTCCTGCTCGACCTCAAGCTGCCCCGGCTGGACGGGCTGGAGGTCCTGCGCGCCCTGCGGGCCGACCGGCGGACGCACGCGCAGCCCGTGGTGATCCTGACTTCCTCGCGGGATGAGCCGGACCTTTTGGCCGGCTACGACCTGGGGGTCAACTCCTTCATCCGCAAACCCGTGGATTTCGCCGGCTTCGCGGCGGCCGTCCAGCAGGTGGGGGCCTATTGGCTGGCCCTGAACGAACCGCCGCGGGGACTGGCGGCGGAAGGTTGAAGGCGGCGGCCCGGCGACTGCCCGCGGCTCCGGCCGGGGCGACAGGGTAAAGTCACTGCCTGACGCTCCCCTGCCGCCGGGCGGCGGTTGAATGAACTTCCCGGCGCGCGGAAGGTCCAAGCGCGCGGCGCGGGCACCCGCCACGTTTCCGTCTCCCCTTTTTCTTTTCCCAACATGGGTCAACCGCTGCGCGTTCTCCTCGTTGAAGACGACGAGGACGACGCTGCCCTGGTCCTCCGCGCGCTGTGCCGGGGCGGCTACGAGCCGCTCTCGGAGCGCGTGGATTCGGCGGAGGCGCTCGTCGCCGCCTTGGCGGGCGGGGGCTGGGACCTGGTGATCTCCGACTACTCGCTGCCGCGGTTGGACGCCCTGGAGGTGCTGGAAATCCTCCAGGAGCACGCCCCGCGGCTGCCCTGCATCGTCGTCAGCGGCAACATCGGGGAGGAAACCGCCGTGGCGACGATGCGCGGCGGGGCGGCCGATTACCTGATGAAGAGCAACCTGGCCCGGTTGCTGCCCGCCGTGGAGCGGGAACTGCGCGGGGCGGGCGAGCGGCGGGAGCGGGTGGCGGCCAAGCGGGCGCTGCTCGCCCTGCAGGAGCAGTTCGGGGTCATCTTCCGGGAGTTCGCCGACGTGATGCTCATCGCCCGCGCGGGGGGGGACGGGGCCAACCGGGACGGGCTGGCGGCGGAGGTGCTGCACGCCAACCCCGCCCTGGACCGCGTGCTGGGGTTCTCGTCGCAGGCGCTGGTCGGCCGGCCGCTGGAAACGCTCTGGCCGGAGGCGCGCCGCCGGCACCTGCACGAGCTGCTGGCCCGCGTGCGGCGCGAGGGCAGCGTGTTCGCCTCCGCGGAGCCTTTCCGGCGGCTGGACGGGTCGGCCTGCCCGATGGACGTGCTCGCCAGCCTGGTGCCCTGGGGCGGGCGGGAGCAGGCCGTCGTGCTCACCCTGCGCGACGTGACCGAGCGGCGCCGGGCCGAGCGGCGCCTGGCGGGGGAGAAGGAGCAGCTCGCCGTGACCCTGCGCTCCCTGGGCGAGGGGGTCATCACCACCGACACCATCGGCCGGGTGCTCCTGATGAACCGCGTGGCCGAGGAGATCACCGGCCACGACCAGGCGGAGGCTCACGGCCGGTCCCTGACGGAGGTGCTCCCCGTGGTCCACGCCGAGACGGGCGAGAGCCTCGTCGGGCGGGTGGAGGAGGTCCAGCGCACCGGGGTGACCGGCGAGTGGTCGCGCGACGTGCGCCTGCGCACCCCGGACGGCCGCGACCTGGCCCTGAGCCTGACGGTTTCCCCCATCCGCCCGGGGGGGAACGAACCCCGCGAGG
This sequence comes from uncultured Chthoniobacterales bacterium, assembly GCA_964243185.1. Taxonomy (GTDB): domain Bacteria; phylum Verrucomicrobiota; class Verrucomicrobiia; order Chthoniobacterales; family SZAS-18; genus CAXTFX01. Next base: position 5,881 of record CAXTFX010000019.1, on the reverse strand, counting down.
GACCGGGGAGGAGCACGGCGCACCCGTCCCACCGGGGCATTCCCGGCAGCAGCACGAGCGGCGCCGCCGGGGCGGTGCTCGTGTTCCGGGACGTGACGCGCGAGCGCAAGCTGGAGGAGGAGATGACCAAGGCCTCCAAGCTGGAGAGCCTGGGCATCCTGGCCGGCGGCATCGCCCACGATTTCAACAACCTGCTGATGGCCATCCTGGGCAACCTGTCCCTGGCCAAGTTCACCGCGCGCCAGGGGACGGAGGACGCCCGGCCGGAGAACCTCGCCCACATCCTGGAAAAGGCCGAGCAGGCCTGCCACTACGCCAGCGACCTGACCCGCCAGTTGTTGACCTTCGCCAAGGGCGGCGCGCCCATCAAGCGCACCGCGGTCCTCAACGACCTGGTGCGCGACGCCGTGACCTTCGCCCTGCACGGCACCCGGCTGGTCTGCGACTTCGACCTCGCCGGGGACCTGCGGCCGGTGGAGGTGGACCGCAACCAGTTCCGGCAGGTGCTCGACAACATCGTCATCAACGCCGTCCAGGCCACCCCGGAGGGCGGCCGGCTGGCCATCGCCGCGCGCAACGTGGAGGTCACCCCCGAGGCGCCCGTCGCCGACCTGCCCCCGGGGCCGTATGTCTGCGTGTCCATCCGCGACAGCGGCACGGGGATTGCCGCGGAGGCGTTGTCCAAGATCTTCGACCCGTTCTTCACCACCAAGGAGGGCGGCAGCGGCCTGGGGCTGGCCACGAGCTATTCCATCGTGAAGAAACACGACGGCACGATCCTGGTGGATTCCGTGCCGGGGGAGGGCGCGCGCTTTGCCGTTTACCTGCCCGCGAGCGGGGAGGGCGCCGGCCGGCCCGCCACCACGGTGCCCACGCACGTCGTGGAACCGCGGCGACCGGAGGACGCCCACCGGGGTCGGGTGTTGTTCATGGACGACGAGGAACCCCTGCGCGAATTGGTCGGCGACATGCTCCGGCACCTCGGCTACGAGGTCGTCGGCGCCAAGGACGGGCAGACGGCCATTGATGCCTTCGTCGAGGCGCGCAAGGTCGGCCGGCCCTTCGACGTGGTCATCGTGGACCTGACGGTGCCGGGGGCGATGGGCGGCTTTGAAACGGTGCAACTCCTGCGCGAGCTGGAGCCCGGCGTGCGGGCGGTCGTTTCCAGCGGTTATTCCAACGATCCCGTCATGGCGAACCACCGCGTCCACGGCTTCCGGGGCATGATCGCCAAGCCTTACCAGATGGCCGAGCTCGACCGGGTCCTGCGCGAGGCAACCGCCCTCCGCGTGGAATGACGAAGCCCGCGGCCCGGGGCAGGACCGAAGCACCTGGAGCGGAGGGCCGTGGTCCCGCGTGCCCGCCGCCTCCGCCGCGCCGGGCTTCGCCCTTGTTCACCGGGGGCCTTCCTCCGGTTGTCGGCACCTCCCTTCCCCCGCCCCCGGCCCTCCCATGACCCCCCCGGAAGCCTCCTGGTATTGCCTGCGCGCCCGGCCGAAGCACGAGGCCGTCGCCGCCCAGGGTCTGCGCCGGCTGGAGCCGCCGGTGGCGGAGGTGTTCTGCCCGCGGGTGCGCTTCCAACGGCCCCGCCGGTCGCGGGCGGGTTACGGCGGGGACGGCGGCTGGTCCTGGGTGACGGAGGCGATGTTTCCCGGCTACCTTTTCGCGCGGTTCGACCTGGAAACGCGCGGCCGGGAGATGCACCACGCCCGCGGGGTGGCGGGCATCGTGGGCTTCGGCCACCGCCCGCTGCCCGTGCCCGCCGCGGTGATGGGTGCGCTGCGGTCGGGCGTGGCGGGTCTGGGCGAGGGGGGGGCGGACGCGGACGACGCCCTGGCGACGATCACCGTCGCGCCCGCCCCGGAACCAGGGCGGGAGGTGGTCCTGGTGGACGGGGCGATGGGGGGGCTGCGGGCCATCGTGACGCGCTACCTCCCGGCCCGTCAACGGGTCCGCGTCCTGCTGGAGTTCCTGGGTCGGGAGATGGAGACGGAGCTGGCGACCAGCCGGGTGGTGGCGCCGTTCGCGCACCCGCTCCGGCGGTAGGGGGGGGCGGCGCCGACGGGGGTGCGCCGTTCCTCCTTGACGCCCGCCTCGTCCCCGGACAAAACCTCTGTCGGCATATGTCCGAGGACACCGACCTTCCCGCCGCTTCGCCGCCGGCTGGGGACAGCGTCGTCTTCGGCCACTTTCAAGTCCCGCGCCGGGCGGACGGCCGGCTCTGGGAGCTCGGCCGGGGAACGATGGGGGTGACCTACCGCGCCTTCGACACCGGCCTGCGCCGGGAGGTCGCCCTGAAGGTCATCGCCGCCGACAAGGTGGCCGACGAGGACATCCGCGCCCGCTTCCTGCGCGAGGCGCGCGCCGCGGCCAAGGTCCGTCACCATAACGTCGCCAGCGTGCTCTACCTCGGCGAGCAGGCCGGGGAGTTCTTCTACGCGATGGAGTTTATCGCCGGGCGCTCCCTGACCGCCCTGCTCGCCGAGACCAGCGACCCGCTGCCGCCCGCGGTCGCCGTGGGCCTGGCCGCGCAGGTGGCCGCCGGCCTCAACGCCGCGCACAGGAAGGAGGTGCTCCACCGCGACCTCAAGCCGGCCAACCTGATGCTGCTGGAAGGCGACGCCGCGGACCACGAGGACGAGCGCACGGAGGCGGCCGGCGGTCGGTTGCTCAAGATCATTGACTTCGGCCTCGCGCGCTCCTTCGGCGCGGGGCGGCAGGAGGATTCGTTCGTCACCCAGAGCATCGTCGGCTTCATCGGCACGCCCGCCTACGCCAGCCCGGAGCAGGCCGGCGGGGACGTCGAGTTGGACGGTCGCTCCGACTTGTATTCCCTGGGCGTCATCCTCTGGCAGATGCTCACCGGCCGGCTGCCCTTCACGGGCAGCCCGATGGTGATGCTCTCCAAGCACCTCTCCCTGCCCCCGCCCTTCGAGCGGTTGGCCGGCCTGCCCGACGGGCTCGTCGAGCTGCTCCGGGGCCTGCTGGTCAAGGAGCCGGGGGAGCGCCGCCCGCAGACGGCCGCGGAGCTGCGCCTGGCGTTGGACGAAGCCCTGCGCGCCCTGCCTCGCGGGGGGACCCGCCCCGTCGGGTCCGCGCCCGGGGGAAGTGGCGCACCCATCGAAGACGGCGGCCCCCCCGGAGGGGGTCCCCTCCGCACTCCAACCACCAGCGTGATCGAGCCGGGCACCACGCTGCTGGACCGCTACCGGCTCGGGTTATCCGGTGCCACCGCACCTAAAGAGGTATTGCGGGGGACGGGGGGCGCGGACCAGAAGCCGGGGCGGTCGGAAAGGCGGCGGATCGGCATCAGCTTCCAGACCCTGGGCGCGGGGCCAACGCCGCCCGCTCCCCCCGGCCGCACCCCGCGCCGGGGATGCGTCGTGACGTGCGTGGTCTTCGCCGCGGTGGGGACCCTGTTCATGGGGCAATTCGTGGTCGGTCCGAGACCAGGCGCACCACCGCGCCTGGCCCCGGTGCCCGACTCGGGTTCGTTCCCAGCCCCGGCGCCTACCGCCGCGCCGGCCCTGACGCCCGCGCCCCACCCCGCGGCGCCGCCGGGGCCGATCCCCACGCCCCCCGGCGTTCCCGTCACCCCCGGGCCGACGGCGGCGCTAAACGAGCCGAACCTCCCCTACGCCACGCCCGTCCCGGGCAGGCCCGGCTACGTCGTCAGTCCCTACGCGCCGGACTCCGGCGATGTGGACGTCCGCGGCCTGAGCCCCGGCCAGCAGGCCCGCTGCCCCCACACGCAAAAGCTCTTCATCGTGCCCGGAGCGGAACCTTGAAGTCCCGATCGGCCAGGATCGTTGCCTCCGCCATCCCCCGTGGTTCTCCCCTGGGTCCCGCCCCGGCCGGTCGCCGGCCGCGCGAAAAGCTCCGGGCGCCCTTCCTTCCGGCGCGCCCTTGCCAAGCCCGCCGCTTCTGGTAAATGCCGCCCAGCGGCACGCCCGCTGCTCCCTCGGTCCTTCGCCGGTGCCCCTGACCGAACAAACATTTCACGCCCGCTGTTCGCCCTCGCGCAGCCACGGGCGGCAGCCTGCCCGCATCCGAAGCGGTTTCCCCTTATGCCCACCGCCCTGATTTTCGGCGTCTCCGGGCAGGACGGCGCCTACCTGGCCGAGCTGCTCCTGCAAAAAGGCTACACCGTGGCCGGCACCTCCCGCGACGCGCAGGTAACGTCGTTCTCCAACCTCGTCCGGCTGGGTATCCGCGACCGCGTGCGCCTGGAGTCGGCCGCCATCACCGATTTCCGCAGCGTCCTCCAGGTCCTCGCCCGCGTGAAGCCGGAGGAGGTTTACAACCTGGCCGGTCAGACCAGCGTGGGCCTGAGCTTCGAGCAACCCGTCGAGACCCTGGAATCCATCGCCCTCGGCACCCTGAACATCCTGGAAAGCCTGCGTTTCCTCGGCCGGCCCGACGTGCGGTTTTACAACGCCTGCTCCTCGGAGTGCTTCGGGGAAAGCGGGGCGCACCCGGCGGACGAGGCGACCCCGTTCCACCCGCGCAGCCCCTACGCCGCGGCCAAGGCGGCGGCGTTCTGGCAGGTGGCTAACTACCGGGAAGCCTACGGGTTGTTCGCGTGCTCGGGCATCCTGTTCAACCACGAGAGCCCCCTGCGCCCGGAGCGGTTCGTCACCCAGAAAATCGTCCGGGGCGCCCGGCGCATCGCCGCCGGGGAGCACGTCGGCAAGCTGCGCCTGGGCAACATCGGGGTGGAGCGGGACTGGGGCTGGGCGCCGGAGTTCGTGGACGCCATGTGGCGGATGCTCCAGGCCCCCGCGGCGGGCGACTACGTCGTGGCCACGGGCGAGAGCCGACCGCTGGCGGACTTCGTGGCGCAGGCCTTCGCCTGCGTCGGGCTGGACTGGCGTGAGCACGTCGAGAGCGACCAGAATCTATTCCGACCGACCGATTTGCAAAAGGGTTGGGGCAACCCGGACAAGGCCCGGCGCGAGCTGGGTTGGGAGCCCCGCGTGAAGATGGACGAGGTCGTGCGGAGGATGAGTGCGGCGGGGTGAATCCATCCAATCGGAAAACCTTGAGCGCCCGACTCCTCCCCGCCACCCCCTGGCGCCGCTGGGGGGCTTTGCTCGGGCGGTTCGTCGCCGTCCAACTGGTCGTCCAGGCCCTCAACTTCGGCGCCGGGCTGTGGGTCATCCGGGTGCTGCCGGAGCGGGAATACGCCTACTACACGCTGGCGAACACCATGTTAGGCACCCTCGGTTTCCTGGCCGACAGCGGCATCGGCGCGGGCCTTTCGGCGCTGGCCGGGCAGGTGTGGGCCGACGCCGGCCGGTTCGCGCGGCTCATCACCACGGCGCGGCGGCTGCGGCGGGGGTTCGTGGCCGCGCTGGCCGTGGTGGTATTGCCCTGCCTGGGCTGGCTGCTGTGGAGCAAGGGGGCGCCCGCCGCCACGACGGTGGCGCTGGCCGGGCTGGTCCTGGCCGGGGCCATCTTGCACCTGGACATTGACCTGCTCGCGGTCGTCCCGAAGTTCCGCGGGGAGGTCGCCCGGCTCCAGCGCATTGACCTGCTCGGCGGCATCCTGCGCGTGGCGGGGCTGGCGGTCCTGCTGCCCTGGCGGATGAACGCCGGGTTGGCGCTGGCGGTGCCGACCGCGGCGGCCCTGGCGCAGGTCGGGCTGGCGCGCCGCTACGTCGCCGCGGCGCTCGGCCCGCTGTCGGCGGCGGCGCCGGACCCGGAGTTTCGCGCGGGCATCCTGCGGGCGGTGCGGGGAACGGCGGCGCTGTCCGTGTTCAACTGTTTCCAGGGGCAGATCACGCTGTGGCTCATCGGGCTGTGCGCCAACACGACGGGCATCGCCGAGGTGGGCGCTCTCGGCCGGCTGGCGGTGATCTTCACCCTGACGGGCAGCGTG
>CAXTFX010000018.1:10274-20913 GCA_964243185.1 uncultured Chthoniobacterales bacterium | reverse complement strand
ACCCAGAAACCCTACGTGGACACCGGCCCCGTGCTGGAGCGCGACTTCGGGGCGGAGTCCGGCGTCGGCTGGCACGGCAAGAGCACCATGCTCATCCAGGAGGGGCTCGGCGCCTGGTTCTTCCTGGCCGTCATCCTGACCACGCTCGAATTACCGCCGGACGCTCCCGCCCGCGACCGGTGCGGGAGTTGCACCCGCTGCCTGGACGCCTGCCCGACGGGCGCCATCTCCCGCGCGCGGCCCCGGCACCTGGACGCGCGCCGCTGCATCTCCTACCTGACCATCGAGCACCGCGGGCCGATCCCGGAGGAGCTTCGTCCCCTGATGGGAGACCGCATCTACGGCTGCGACGATTGCCTGGAAGCCTGCCCCTGGAACCGCTTTGCCCGGGCCAGCCGCGAGGCGGTGTTCCAGGCCCGCGCCGGCACCGTCGGGATGCGCCTGCGGGACTACCTCGCGCTGGACGACGAGGGTTTCCGCCGGCTGTTCAAAGGCTCGCCCATCAAGCGCACCAAACGCCGCGGCCTGCGGCGGAACGTCTGCGTGGCGTTGGGCAACGTCGGCACCGAGGAGGACTTGCCCGCGCTCGAACGCGCCGCCGCCGACCCGGACGAACTGATCGCCGAACACGCGCGCTGGGGCCTGGACCAAATTCGCGAACGCCTTCGGCGAACCGCCGCCCCCCTCGGTCCGCCCGCGTTGCCCTGAACCGCCGCCCCGGCGCGTCCACCGCCAAACGACGTGGCGTCCACGGTCCCGCCGCGTCCACCCACCCCCCCGCATCGTCGCCCTGGCGGGCTCTCGGGTGGCGGGGGCCACGGTGCGTAGAGGGCGGCGAGTCGTTCGCCGCCCCCGGCCCGCGCCCGCGACAGGACTCAGGCCGCTTCGACGGAGAGGTCGTAGCCGCCGGGCCGATACCAGCGCCGCTCCAGGTCCAGCGGCAGGCTGGCCAGGCGCGGGTCGGGGTTCTGCTGGTGGGCACGCGTCAGGTTGGCGTGGCTGGTGACCAAAAGCAGGGTGCCGTCCTCCTTGGGCATCGGGTTCTCGTGCCAGGTGGCCCGGCGGATCTGGATGGCGGCGTCACCCGGCACCCAGAAGGCCCGCAGCTCGTCCAGGGCCGGGAAGCCGTTTTTCTCCCGGCAGTTGGGCGGAGCGACGACGGTAAAGAAGCCGCGGCCGCCGACCGGGATGAAGGTCTGGGTCAGTTGCTGGTGGCGCTCCAGGAAGAGCACGCCGGTGCCACGATTCTTGCCCCGCACGATGAACCACTCGGTGGGCTGGTCGCTCTCGAAGCCCTCGCGGTAGAGGTCGAGCTTGTCGCCGTAGGTGTTGATGGGCAGACGCGGGCGGCCGGCCTCGGTGAGCACCCAGCCGAAGGGGGCGAAGTTCTCGGGCGTGACGGTCGGGGCCGGAAGCCGGCGGACCGTGTGCATGGCGATGCTGGTCTTCGGCGCCGCACCCGGGGTGGCGAACGGATTAGCCGGGTCCAGGGCGGGGATGACGGCTCCGGGGGCAGCCACGGCCTCCGCGTGGGCGGAGGCGCTTGGCAGGGTGCCGGCGAGCACGCCGGCGGCGGTGGTGGACGTGGCCGCGGCGAGGAAGGCGCGGCGGTTAGGCAGGTCGTTGGACATGGTGGTTGCGATGCTTTGGTTGGTGCGTTGACGGCCGGGCGACGGGAATCGCCGCCCGCTCCGGCCCACCCATGCCGGAGACCTCCGACCCCGGCTTCCCAATCCTTGCCGTGGAATCAACCTTTCTCTGTCCACGGCCCCTGGCCCCCCGCGGATTGCTCACGCTCCAGGAGGACGCGTTTACGCTCCACGCCCCAGCGGTAGCCCGAGCGCGAACCGTCCGAGCGGACCACGCGGTGACACGGGATGGCCACCGCCAGTGGGTTGGCCGCGCAGGCCCGCGCCACGGCCCGGCTCGCCCCCGGCGCGCCGAGGTCCGCGGCGATCTGGGCGTAGCTCGCCGTTTGACCGGGCGGGATTCTCCGCAGGGCTTCCCAGACCCGCTGCTGAAAGGCCGTGCCGCCCACGTCCAGGGGCAGGTCCAGCCCCTGTCCGGGCGCCTCGACCAAGCCGACCACCCGGGCGACGAGCTGCTCAAAATCCGTGTCCCCACCCCGCAGGTCGGCTTGGGTGAAGCGGTCCTGGAGGTCGCGCACCAGCGCCTCGGGGTCGTCACCGAGCAGGATCGCGCAAACGCCCGTGCGCGTGGCGGCGACCAGGAGCGCGCCGAGGGAGCACTGGCCCACGGCGAAGCGAATCTCGGTGCCGGCACCCCGGCGGCGGTAGGCGCTCGGGCTCATGCCCAGCCGCGCGCCAGCGTGCGCGTAGCCGCGGCTAGCGGCGTTGTAGCCGGCGTCGAAGATGGCGCGACCCACCGTCGGCGCCCCGCGCAACAGCTCATCGGCCAGTCGGTTGGCCCGGTGGGCGCTGGCGTAGGCCTTCGGGGTGACGCCGGTGACCCGCCGGAAGATGCGGTGAAAATGACACGGACTCAGGCCCACGGCCCCGGCCAAGGACGCCAGCGTGGGCGTCGTGTCGGCCCGCTGGATCAGCCGGCAGACGCGCCGGACGGCGTCGGCGTGGCGGGCGGCCTGGCTGGGTTCGTTCGGTCGGCAGCGTTTGCACGGGCGAAAGCCGGCTCGCGCCGCAGCCTCGCCGGTCGGGTAAAAGGAGACGTTTTCGCGGCGCGCCGGCCGGGCCGCGCAACTCGGGCGACAGTAAACGCCCGTGGTGCGCACGGCATAGACGAACCGGCCGTCAAGGGCGCGGTCGCGCCGGCGCATCGCCGCGTGGCACTCGTCCTCGGTGAGGGTGGGCGGGCTAGGTTTGAGTGGGACCGTAAGCAAAGATTTGTTGGATGCGTTCATGGGCGTGGGACGAAGCCCCGTGGGCCGGCTGGCCGACATCGGCTTCAGGCTTCCAGCATGGCACGCGCACGATTACCGAAGCTTCCCAGACCTTGCGCTCAAATCCCGCAAGAGGGCGCGTTGAGGACACCGACCGGACCGAGCAGGTCAGCGTGTCGGGACGCTTGGCCTCTACCCTGCGCGGGACGTTGCTGCGGGGGCGTCAAGCACCGACCGCGGGGTTGACGTCCCTATTCCCACCCGTATTCAAACCGCCCCAGCCGTTGCTCCAACTCGCGCACGACCCGCCGCTCCTCGGCCTCCCCGCCGGGGGCGGCGAAGGTCACGCTCCAGCGCAGGTGCGGGCCGGCGTCGTCCCAGGGCACCGTGGAAACCAGGTGCTCGGTGATGAGCCACTGCGCGGCCGCCTCGGCGTCGGCGAACGTGACCTCCGCCCCGGTGGCCCGGTCGCGGGCGCGGCGGGGAGCGGCGACGTAAAGGAAGAACGAGCCGCGGGGTTTATTGGCGTCAATAAAACCTACCCTCCGTAACGCCGGAACCAATAAATCCATCCGCCGGCTGTATTTGGCGGCGATCCCGGCGGTGATCTCCGGGTGGTCGAAGGCGTAGGCGCTGGCGTTCTGGATCGCCAGGAACTGACCGGAATCCGTGTTGTCCTTGACCGCCCCGTAGGCTTTCACCAGCCGCGCGTTGCCCGCCACGAACCCGCACCGCCAGCCGGTCATGTTGAAGTTTTTGCTCGTGGAGTGAAGTTCAATGCCCACGTCCAGGGCCCCCGGCGTGCCCAGAAAAGACAGGGGCCGACCCTCGAACGCGAGCGCGGCGTAGGCGAAATCATGGATCACCGCGATCCCGTTCGCCCGGGCGAAGGCCACCACGTCGGCGAAGAACTCCGGCGTGGCGCTGGCCCCCGTCGGGTTGTTCGGGTAGTTGAGCACGAGGGTCTTGGCACGGGCGAGGACGTCCGGCGGGATGTCCCGGAAATCGGGTAGGAACCCGTTGCCGCGGGTGAGCTTCAGGTTGTAAACCTCCCCTCCGTAATAGCGGGCGTGCGTCCCGAAGACCGGGTAGCCCGGCACGGTCATCAACGCGACGTCGCCGGGGTTGATGAAGCAGGCGGGCAGGATGGACAGCGCGGCCTTGCTCCCGATGGAATGGAGCACCTGGGTCTCCGGGTCAATGCCCGGCACGCCGCAGACCGTTTCCAGGTAACGGGCCGCGGCTGCCTTGAGCGGGGCGCCGCCGTTGTCGGCGTAGCCGCGGTTCTCCGGCCGACGGGCTTCCTCGTAGAGCCGATCCACCACCGCGGGGAACGCCATCTCGTCCGGTTCCCCCACCCCGAGGTCGAGCAACGCCACGCCCGGCTGGGCGGCCTGGGCCGCGCGCTTGGCCCGCTTGATCTTCTCGAACTTGTAGATGGCCGTGTCCAGACCGAAGCGATGGCCGCCGATGCGCTCGGCGAAGAGTTCCTGGAGGAAGGCGTCGGGGGGATTCATGGGTGAAATGGGGCGGAGTCTGCCACCGTCCGCGGCCCCTTGCAGCAAGAAACCACGCTTTCGCGGAGCCGTCGGCCCCGACGGCGGGCGCCGCCCGGGCCGCCCCAGGGCGCTGGACCACCGGAGAAGAATGCCGCCCGGCGGAGATCTCCCGCGGGGTGCGCGGCCATCGTTAAAAGTCGCTCAGCCACCGCGGTTCGACCGGGGCGAAACGCCGCGGCGCCCGCAAGGGTCCGAACATGAAACGCCGGATAACGCACGCTTGGACCCGGTGACGGGCTAACACGGGGGCGTGGCGCAAAGGTTCGTTTGTTCAACGTCACGGGGTCGCGGCCGGTCCCGTGGGGCGCAGCGGTAAACGGCGCCGGGTCCAATCGCTAAATGACTCCGGCATCCAATTCGGACGGGTTGCGGACGCGGGGAGCAAGAGACCTCTCGTTGCTGTCGTTTAGTTTCCAGCAGAACACGACGGAGGCTCGCCAACGGCATCCGTTGCCCCCCGAAGCCCAACTATTTGCCCTCGAGGTGAACTCGGCGGGACCTACCGGGGGCTTTCGAGATCAAACCGCACGCATCCACTTCGTCACCTCCGCACGACCGATCCCTGCCCGCTCCGCCGGAACCGTGCCAACGAGCAGCGTCGCGGCGGCGGCGGCGAACTCGACGGCCGCGTGCAGCGGTTCGCCGGCGGCCAGGCACGCGGAGAGTGCGCCGATGTAGGCGTCGCCCGCACCGTGCGTGTTGACCACCTTGACCAGGCTGGCGGCGATGCGCCGGGCCGCTTGTCCGTTGGTTAGCAACACGGAACCCAAGCCCCCGGCGGTCACGATCACGCTGGCAAACCCCTCGGCCAGAAGCTGGCTGGTGGACTGTTCGGCGTCGCCGAGCCGTTGGATCACCACCCCCGTCAACTGCTCGGCCTCCACCGCGTTGACCACCAACACGTCGATCAGCGGCACGAGGTCCGGGTCAAGGGTCCGCGCCGGCGCCGCGTTCCAGAGGACCTTGACCCCGTGGGCGCGGGCGCGCCGGGCGGCCAGCAGGTTCGTCTCCGGCGAGATCTCGTTTTGGAGGACCACCCAGGCGGCCTGGGCCAAAGACGCCTCGGCACGATCCAGGTCTTCGACCCCGATGCGCGCGTTGGCCCCGGAAACGATCACCGCGCCATAATCCCCGCTGGGATCGACGATGGCCACGCTCATGCCGGATTTCTCGCCGGGGTCCACCAGCAGCGCCGCGTCCTGGACTCCCCCGTCACGCAGGTGCGTGAGCAGACGGTGGCCGAAATCATCGTCGCCGACGCGGCCCACGAAGGAGGTTTTGGCACCGAAGCGGGCGGCCTCCACCGCCTGGTTGCCGCCCTTCCCGCCCGGGCTCAACCACCACGCGCTGCCCGGCAGCGTCTCACCCGTCACCGGGCGGCCGGGGGCCTGAACCAGGATGTCCAGGTGCAGACTGCCGATCACCATTACCTGATCGCGTGGTGGAAAAGAGGTTTGGTCCATGCGGAGGGGGAACGTGAGCAGGGGGAGAGCAGGTTTCAGGGCGCCGGGCGGCGGGAGCGCACGGAGGAGATGGTTTTCTTGAGGTTGGTTTCCGCGGTGAGAAGATCGCGCTGCGCCACCATGACGAACAAGGCGTCGAGGATGTTGAGCTGGGCGATCCGCGCCGCGGCGTTTTCACCGGTCAAGGGCGAGCCCTCCGCCGTGGAGCAGAGCAGCACGTCGGCCATCTTTGCCAGGGGAGAAATCGCGAAGTTGGTCACGACCAGGATCTTGGCGGATCGCTCGCGCGCCAACCGCGCCGCGTCGAGCAGCGCGGTGGTTTGTCCCGAGTGCGAAAACGCGACCACGACGTCATCGGGTCCGAGCAGCGAAGCCGACATGAGCATCATGTGCGCGTCGTCGTAAACGGCGGATCGGAAGCCAATTCGTAGGAACTTGTGGGCCACGTCACGCGCGATCTGGGCGGAGCCGCCCAAGCCGTAGAAATCCCGCTGGCGCGCGTGGCAGAGAAGGTCGGCCGCGCGCTCCAGGGCCGCGTCGTCGAGCACCGCCATCGTCTCCTCCAACGCCTTGATGGACGTGCGGAACACCTTTTCGACGATGTCGCGCGTGCCGTCCGTTGACGAAACCTCCCGGTGCATCTCGGAGACCGGGAGTTGATTGTATTCGGCCAGGGCGGCCCGCAAATCGCGGAAACCGTCGAAGCCAAGCTTCTTGGCGATTTTGACCACCAGCGCCTCGGACACCCCGGCCTCTTGCGCCACGGACTTCAGCGAGGTGCGCGCGTCGAACGAGCGTTGGCCAAGGAGCGTGGAGACGACCTGGGCTTCCCGCGGCGTGCAGGTCGGCAGCAGCGTGCGGATGCGCGGCACCGCCGACCGGGGATCGAGAGAATCGGAGTTTTTCACCAGGGTTTCAGCAAACCCGCTTGTCCGGCCCGAGTCCAGAGGGTTCACCGGCCGCCGTCATTCCTTTCCGCGGGTGAAGCGGTCCACGAACATGGCGGCCAGGATGATGAGCCCGGTGGCCAGCTTTTGGTAGAACGCCTGGACGTGGAGCAAGGTCAAACCGTCGCGCATCGTGCTCAGGATCAACGCGCCGATGAGCGTGCCGAAGATGCTGCCCTTGCCGCCCATCAGGGACGCGCCGCCGATGGCCGCCGCGGCGATGGCGTCGAGTTCCCACTGGTCACCCAGGATCGGCTCCGCGGCCCCCAGCCGGGCGACCAGGATCAGGGCGGCCACGCTCGCCAAGAGTCTGCTGCACGCGTAGGCGGTCACTTTGGTCAGGCCCACGGGCACGCCGCTGACCCGGGAGGCCTCCTCGTTGCCACCGACGGCGAGGAGGTATTCGCCCAGCGGGGTCTTGCGTAGCAGCAGCCAGGTCAACAGCCCGAGGATGAGCACGATGATCACCGGCATCGGCAGGATGGACAGCTTGGCCTGGATCACCCGGCGGAAGGCCGGCGGGATGCTGAAGATCGGGTTGCCGTTGGTGTAGATGAGCGCCACGGCCCGGAAGACGCTCAGGGTGCCGAGCGTGACGATGAACGGTTGCAAGCGGCCCAGCACCACCAGGCTGCCGTTGATCAACCCGCAGACGACCCCGATGGCCAGGCCGGCGGCCACCGCCAGCGGCGCCGGGACCTTGGCCGCCATCATCGTGGCCGAGAGCACCGCGGAGAGCGCCGCCGTGGAGCCCACCGACAGGTCAATGCCGCCGCCGATGATTACCAGGGTCATGCCCAAGGCAACGCACGCGTTGATGGAGGATTGCTGGAGCACGTTGACCAGGTTCGGCACGGTCAGAAAATCGGGGCTCAACAGCGCGAAGATCAGGCCGATGAGGATCAGGCCGAGCAGCGTGCCGCCCTCGCGGACCGGGAGCCGGCGCAGCAGGCTTTGCCGCGGTGGCGACACGGTCGCGGCTGGACCTGAACCGATGCTGGAAGCGGAAGGGGAGAGGGTGGGAGACATGTTTGGGGGGAGTGAAGGGGTGGATGGTTGGCGGTGGGTGGTGGGGATGGGACAAGTTGGGGTTTAAGCCTTGGCCGCTACGGCGTGCCGCATGATGATTTCCTCGGTGAGCCCCTCGCGTTCGAGCATCACGGGGGCGGCGCCCGCGCGCATGATGAGCACCCGGTCGCTGATCCGCAGGATCTCGGGCAGCTCGGAGGAAACGGCGATGATCGCGCGGCCTTCGGAGGCGAGCTTCTCCATCAGGCGATAGATTTCCGCCTTGGCGCCGACGTCCACCCCGCGCGTCGGCTCATCCAGGATGAGGATGTCCGACTTGGCCAGGAGCCAGCGGCAGATGATCGCTTTTTGCTGGTTGCCGCCGCTCAGCAGGCGGATGGAGCGGTTGACGTCCGGCGGACGCAGCCGGACGCTCTCGGTCAAGCGCCGCACGGATTGGCGCAAGCGACTCTCCCGCAACAGATAGCCCGGCGAGAACTGACGCAGGCGCGGCAGGCCGACGTTGAGGAACACCGGCCGTTGCGGCACGATGGCCTCGCGCTTGCGGTCCTCCGGCACCAGCCCGACCCCGGCGCGGATCCCGTCGCGGCGCGAGCGCAAACGCCGGGGTCGGCCGTGGATCTCAATGGTGCCCGCCTCCGGCCGTTCCAGGCCGGCGATCAGCCGCACGAGTTCCGTCCGCCCGGAGCCGATCAACCCGGCCACCCCGAGGATCTCGCCGTGGCGCAACTCGAAGCTCGCTCCCGTCACCATCTTGCGCCAACGCACGCCGTTGACCCGCAGGACGGTCTCCTGCGGCCGGACGTGGCTGACGTGCGTCTCGGCGTCGAGGGTGCGGCCGACCATCATCCGCACCAGGCCGCTGTCGGGGGTATCGGCCAGGTCCGCCGAGCCGACGGTCACCCCGTCGCGCAGCACGGTGGCCCGCCCGCAGACCTGACGGATCTCCTCGAACTTGTGCGAGACGTAGATGATCCCGACCCCGTCCTGTTGGAGCAGCCGGATGATCTCCTTGAGGCGCACGAACTCCTGCGGGGTCAGGCTGGAGGTCGGCTCGTCCATGGCCACGATCCGCGCCTGGCGCAGGAGCGCGCGCCCGATCTCCACGATCTGACGTTGCGCGACCCGGAGCTGTTTGATGGGACGGTCCGGGTCAATGGAATCGTCGAGCCGGGCCAGCACGCGGCGGGATTCGGTGTGCATCCGGGCGCGGTCCAACCAGACCCCCGCGCGGACCTCCGGCGCACCCAGGAACAGGTTCTGGGCGACGGTGAGTTCGGGCACCTGTTGGAGTTCCTGGTGGATCATCGCGATCCCGAGCTTCTGGGCGGCGTGCGGATTGCCGATCCGCACCGGTTGGCCATCAATGCGGATCTCGCCCTCGTCGGCGGGCTGCACGCCGGCCAAGATTTTGAGCAGCGTGCTCTTGCCCGCGCCGTTTTCACCGACCAGGGCGAGCACCTCACCCGCCCTCAAGGAAAGACTCACTTGGCGCAGGGCTTGGACACCCGAGAACGCCTTGGAAATGTTGAGCAGTTCGAGCAATGGCTCCGCCATAAAAGCACCTCCCGTTTTCCGACTGGTTTCAGGTTGCGACCCCGGCTGACCGGGCGGCTGGGAGCCTCTCCCTCCGGGTCCCCCGCGATCCCTTGGACGCGAGGGAGAGGCCCAGACCACCCGCGCCGGCAGCGCGCGGTCGGTGCGTTGTTATTTCGACGCCTTGGCCGCGTCCTCGATGAGCGCGGTGCGGGCCAAGGCCGGGTCCTTCTTGTAACGGTCGTAGTTCTCCTTGGTGATGAGCGCCTGCGGCGTGGAAACCACGCGCGGCAGCTTCTGCTTGGCCAGGAGGCGCAGGGTGGCGTCCACCGCGAGCTCGCCCGTCAACACCGGGAAGGAATCCACCGTGCCGGTGAGTTCCCCGGCGAGGATGGACTTGTAGGCGTCGCCGATGCCGTCCGTGCCGAAGACGAGGACCTGCTCGAGCTTGCCGGCAGCCTTGACGGCCTCCACCACGCCCAGGGCCATCGTATCGTTGTTGCAGTAGATGCCGACCAGGTCGCCGTGCTGCTGCAACAGGTTGGTGGCCACGTCGTAGGAGAGCTGCCGGTCCCAGTTGCCCGGCACGCTGGCCACCACCTGGAACTTGTTGGATTCCGTGATGGTCTTCTTGAAGCCGTCCGTGCGCTGGCCCGCGGCGTAAACGCCGGCCTTGCCCTCGACGACGGCGACCTTGCCGCCCTGCGGCCGGTTCTGGATGAACCAACGGGCCACCCGCACGCCGTTGTCCCGCTGCACGACGCCCACGTAGTGCTCGGCCTGCTGCATCACCGCGTCGTTGACGTTGACCACCGTCACGTGGCTCTCCCCGGCGTTCTCGGCGGCCGGCGCCAGGTTGGCGTCGGTGATGGGCGAGACCATCAGCGCGTGGTAGTGCTGGGTGATCATGTTCTCGGCGATGGAGAGCTGGCCGAGCTGGTCGTCCTCGTTGGGGGCGGCCTGCACGTCCACGGTGACGCCGGCCCGCTTGGCGCCCGACTGGTAGCCCTCGCTGAGCAGGCGCCAGTATTCGTTGGTCAGGGTCTTGCAGACACCGCCGAGTTTGATCTTGGCGGCGGGCTTCGGCAGCGGGCCGAACTTCTGCTCCAGTTGCGACCACTCGACGCGGTCGGTTTCCCGGTCGGAGTCCAGGGGTTTGAGGTCAGCGGCGACGGAAGCCGCGACGGTGCCGAGGTTCAGGCACAACAAGGATAACAGCAGAGGCGTGGTGTTCATGGGGGGTGGCAA
>CAXTFX010000018.1:0-10264 GCA_964243185.1 uncultured Chthoniobacterales bacterium | reverse complement strand
CTCCAGTTGCGACCACTCGACGCGGTCGGTTTCCCGGTCGGAGTCCAGGGGTTTCAGGTCGGCGGCGAACGCGGCGGCCGGGCCGAGGTTGAGGCAGAGTAAGGTTAACAGCAGGGGTTTGGTGTTCATGGAGGGTTACGATGGGTGTTCATAAACGGGTCTGGTTGGGTTGGTGTTTGGCCGTGCGGCCGACCCCGAGCCACGCGGAAAGTCTGGTTATTTATTGCGCGCCTTCGGTCAGATCGCCGTGGTGTCGGCGAGCAGCACGCCTTGGACGATCCGCTGACTGGCGACCGCGTCCTGCTGGCGGATGGCTGCTTCCAGTTCCGCGCGCGTGGTGAGCTGGGCGGCTCGTTTGAGCAAGGCCCGCGTGACGGCGATGTTGTTCTCGCACTCGCGCACCGGGTCCTGGCTCATCAGGTCAGGAAAGGTGTCGAAATAGATGACGCCCTGATAGTTGGAACGCAAGAGCATCCACAGCAGTTCGAGGGTTTGGCTCGTGTGGACGCTCCCGACCATCAACCCGTCGTCGCGGCGCCCGTAGCTGTCGTTGAGGTGCAGGCCCAGCAGCCGGCTCTCGCGCTGGATCATGGCGACGACGAAGGCGGGATGCTCGCCCGAGTAGAGGGCGTGGGCGAAGTCGAACGTCACGCCGGTGTTAGGCCGGTCCGCGTCACGCAGGGCTAACAGGGTCGTGCCCACGGTGCCGAGCACGCTGTAAGCGCGGGGCTCGTTGGGTTTATACTCGATGCTCACGAAAACATCCGGCGCGGCGTGGTCGGCCACCTCGCGGATGGCCTCCACTTCCTGTTCCCACAGGGTCCGGTAATCCGCCTGGAAGGGGTAGTCCCAGCCGTCCTGTCCGGGCCAGATCGTCAGGAGCTTGCCGCCCATCGCCCGCAGGGCGTCCACCGCCCGCCGGGTGAGTTCAACCGCCTGGCGGCGCACGGCGGCGTCCGGGTGCGTGAAAGCTCCCAGCTTGTAGGCCGGGTCCTGGTAGTAGCGCATCGCCAGGCCGTTGATCTGTAGGCCGTGCGATTGCACGAGCCGGGCGATTTCCTCTGGCCGGCCGCCTTCGAGGTGGTCGGGGAAGTTGAGTTCCAGTTCGTGGAGGCCCCGGGTGGTCCCCGCCCGGGCGATCAACTCGGCCACGGACGGCCGGTAACTAGGCGCGCCCCAGCAGAGCTCGGACTTCCCCCGGAACGAATTCAGACGGGTGGCGAACCTGGGACTAAGGCTCATGGGCGTGGCGGGGACATCTGTTTGCATCTGGGTCAAGAGCACCGAAAGTTTATAGACTGGTAAGCTAACGTGAAGATATCCGCCGGGCACGATGCGAGCCCAACGCCCTTGATCCTTCTCGCCGGGCGCGGAGCGCGAGAGTAGAGAGGGGGGAGAAACGCGGGGAAACTCGGGGGTGTGCGGGAAGGATGTTTCTTCACAAACATTATGTCAATAGTAAAGTTAGCAAAAATTAGAAAATTCGTTCGTGCCGTTGAAAACAGCCCGGTGTGACTTTGTTTTCGCGACGAACGACGGTCGGGCGGGAGCTGCCGCGAAGGGGGGTCCAGGCATCGTGCAAGACAGGGGTTGCCTGACCCAGGCAGACAACCCGGTCTCGCGGCCCCGTCCGTTAATCACGTCCCCAGCGGCAGCCGCGCCCGCAGGGCCGCCGGCCGGCAGCCCGGGGGAATTCTGCTACGTCAGGGCGGGGAAGGTGGTGTGCTGGCAGCAGCGATGCGAAAGTTTACGGTTAGCTCGGAAAGACCCGCAAACCGTGAATCTGCCTGAAGGAGGCAATTTTTCAGTTCCCATCGGAACCGGGCGAGATAAACACCCCGGCGTGTCACGCCTACTCGCCCGGATTATTCTCGCCTTTGTGATGCTGGCCGCGTTTGCGGCTGCATCTCCGGCCGCCGCGCAAACCTACGACGCTTGGCGGATGCGGGTATTCAGCCCCGGGGAGCAGACTGACCCGGCCGTCTCGGGCGAGAGCGCGCCGACGCCCAACGGCAGCGGCTTAACCAACCTGCTCTGCTACGCCTTCGATCTCGACCCGCATCAACCCGTGCCGGCCGGGGCGCTGCCCACCCTTAGCCTCGTTCCCGGCTGGGCCCCCGCGACCGGGCTGCCGGCGACCTCTCCCGCGCTGACGTGGCAGAGCTCCTCTGCTTTTCCGGCTGCGGACTTGTCCTACGTGCCCGAACTGACCACCGACTTGGCGCGTGGCCCCTGGCAGCGCGGAAAAAGTGTGTTCGGCACGCCGCGTGTCCAATACCCGGCGCGGGCCAATGCGCTCTTGCTGAACACAGCGACTTCCCTGCTCCCGGCCGGTGGCAACCCCGGGGGCGTCCTCCTGCGCCTCCGGGTGCTGCGCGGCCACGCGCTGCCCGAGGATTGGCAGCGGGCCAACTTCAACCAGACCGACATGGACCCGGAGGCCGACGCCGACGGCGACGGACGCACCAACTGGCAGGAGTTTCTGGTCGGCACCGACCCAAACGACTTCTACGATGGCAACCCACCCTCGTTGGCGCTCCTAGGCGGCGGCGACCAGCGTGGCGACCCCGGCACGGTCCTGCCCGTCCCAGTCTCCGGCAGGTTCAGGGCGACCGTAGCGGCGACGGGGCGGGCGAGGACCACGCGCCGGTCGTCTTCACCGTGAGTGGAGGCGCGGCGCGGCTCTCGACCTCGGCCGACCCGAACGGCGGCCCGGCCCCGGCCGTCAGCGTGCAGGCACGCACGGCGGCCCGGTCCGTCGGCGGCCTCACCCAACGGGTGGTCCAGGTCTATGTTTACCTTCCAACCGCCGCCAACGACCTCAGCGTCATCTCCGCCAGCGTGACGAGCGGCGGCCAGACCGTCTCGGTGGCCACGACGACGGCCAGCGCCGACCCGGCCCTGCCCGCGCCGGGCGCGCTGACGGTCACCCCGACCTCGCCGACGACGGCGACCCTGACCTGGACGGCCGGCGACCCGAGCTGGGCCACGGTCGTGCCGGTCAGCTTTGACGACGGGGTCACTTGGCGCGCCCTCGGCACCGTCGCCCCGGAGGTCAGGGCCGTTCGCCTCCTCGGGCTGACCACCGAAAGGGCGGTCTCCTTCCGTGTTTTCAGCAGTCGGGACGCGGGGGGGCATCCCGGCTGATCCCGAGAGGAACGCGGGATCGACGGTCACATCCCCCGACGGTGGGGGCGGCCCGAGCGCCACGCTGACAATCCCGGCCCACCTGCCTCCACCCTCCGCGGGCGGGGCGGGCTCCCGCGCCACCGATCCGGTCACGGTCAAACCGCTGCAAGGCGTCCACCTGATGGCGGAGGTGGCAGAAGGGCGCCCCACCACCATGTCGGGCTTGCCCGGTTTTGGTGAACAACGGTCCCAGGGACGTTCACTTCCTGACCCGCACTTTGGACGAGACGGGCGACTGGGGATACGGCGTGCCCGGGCACCTCGTTTTCACGGAGACCGTTGATCCGCAGGCCAACACCGGCCACCGCGTTAGCTACGAGCAGACCGGGGACCCGGTGTTTGACTTCCCGGATGCAGGGTGGGCCTACAACTACTACGTGAGCCTCTCCCTGCGCTACGATGAGCCGGGTAGCAGCATCAGCAACGACACGTATGTCTGCACCTACGATCCCACGGTTTCACACGGGACCAGCTACTCCGGCCCGGGCGGCATCGGCCTTGGTGGCCACCTCGAGGATCAACGGATCGAGGCCAGTTTGACGGACCCGTTCACGTCAGGGCAGTGGCAACAAACGGTGGAGAGCGGCGCAGTGTTCCGGGGCACCCTGGAGGATCGTCAAGCGGGCTACGGGGTGTTCGCAAAACGGGTCTTCGACCCGGTGAAAGGTGCCAACGGGGCCAGCGCCTTCGTCTGCTCCCTGCACCGCGTGCAGTTCCAGTGGCGCTGCAACTCGGACCCCGGTCAGGTGGTCCGCACGGACGAGGTGTTCACCCCCTACGACGACCAGCTCCAGCGCGTGGACGACACCAGGGCCGAGCACAACGTCCAGCAGTGGGCGACCGCCGGGGCGACGCAGAGCCCGGTCTATGTGCTCGATCCTCTCCAGCGCCGCGGCGGGCAGCACGGCCGCTATGACATTGTTCCCCTCAACGAGAACGTCGCCAGCAAGGACCGGTTCGTGGGCGGCTCCTTCGACACCGCCCGGATGACTTCCGGCGTCGCGCGCGTTCAGTTCGTCAACGTGACCACCGGCGAGGACCTGGGCACCTACACCTTGGGCAACGGCCCGGACACCTTCGTCTATGACTCGGAGGAGGACGCGTTCTCCGGCGCCGAGCTGGACGGCGTCCTCAACGGCCAGTTGTCCGACAGCTCCCGCAAGCTGACGCAGAACGTCGTCCTCTACCGGGACAAAGACCAGCCCTCCGTGCTGCACTTCGCCACGGTCTTCAGCAAGCTGGGCACGGTGGAGTTGCGCTACTTCGACTACAACAACCGCCCCGTCGGCAAGGTCAGCCGCACCCTCACGGCCGACGCGGACTACGCGGACCTGTTCGACTTCCTCGGCAAGCGCGTGGCCAGCCTCGACGTGGGCGCCCTGCCAAATTTCGCGATCCTCGGCGACGCGGAGGGCGACGGCTCCGAGGACGACCAGTTCTGGGATGACTTCCCCGGGGGTGGCGTTCCCCTATCGGCCCAGCCGGCGGGCACGGCCGTGCGCAAACGGCACCTCCGTCTGCCGCTGACCTGGAGGCTCTCCATTCCTCCCGGTCCGCAGACGCGGAGTTCGGGTGGGGGCGGTCCGCCCGCGCCGCCCGCCAGCCACGTGCATAACTTCCTCGCCAAGGTGGTGGACTCGGCCTGGAGCAACGGCGTGGGGGTGGGCGTCCTGTGCCCCATCGGCTTGACCAAGGGTTTCGTGGACGGCGTTTACGACGGGGTCGCCTCCGACCTGACGGGCATCAAGGACTTGGCCGTATTCGCCTCCGAGGGCATCCGCGGTGACTTCCACCCTGCCAAGGCCATCTACGACGGACTCAAACTCCTCTCCAAGCTGGACGCGGCGGGCTGGAAGGCACTGGCCCAGGGCATGACGCGCCTACGTCCAGGGCTACGGGGTGGGCTTCGTCACCGAGCAGGCCGTCGTCATCTACGTCGGCGCGGGGCTGGTGAGCAAGGTCGGCGAGGGCATGAAGGTCGTCCTCGCGGCCACCCGGGCGGGCGAGTTCGTGGCCAGCGCCGCCACCAAGGTGCGGAGGTTTGTCGTGCCGATGGTGCACTACCTCAGCCAGTTCGCTGAGGACGCCCAGGCGTTGCGCCAGATGCGGGGCGCCGTGAAGGCCATCAGCGAGCAGCTCATCGTCGCCGGCCGGGCCGCCGGGGAGTGGATCGCCGAGGCGATGGCGCGCTTCGAGCAAGCGGTGTTTAACGTAAGGACCTTGGCGCAAGCATTGGCGGAAGGCGCTAAACAGTTTGAGGCGGCATCCTGGGCACAGGTTCAAGCCAGCACGATCGGCCGGATGGCACACTTGGCCTACGTCACGGGGCTACAGTTACGTCCGCAAGCTTTTATGGGGTTCGTGCGGTTCTACCCTGACCTGCTAGACGCTACAACCAACGTGACGAGAGATTTTTACGGATGCCTGATCCAGTTCTGCACCGACAACGGCGTGCTCGACGTGGAAGGTTTGCAGCGGGTGCTGGAGATGTTCCGCGACCCCGCGCTTAATCTCAAGGCCACGTTTTGCCTTACCCGCGTGCCCGGAAGGGCCAATACTTGGATCTCGCCCAGCGGTCCAATCTTTGGGTCCGACCCGGGAGGCTATGGCAGCCGCATCCTGCACGTTTTGCATCATTCCGTGGATGATCAAGGCGTAGGCTGATGAGCAGGTGGGCCTCCTCATATGGGCGGAGGACGGCGTCCAAAATGGGAGCGAGCCGGCATCAAACCCGCTCGCTGAGAGGTCACGCGCCATCAGAATGCCGGAAGCACGGCCCGAATGCCGTAAAACCCATCCCGGGGCATGTCCCGGGAGTCAAGGTTGTCGGATTGCGCCCAACACGCTCGGGACCCGTTGAGCGGACCGGTCTGACTTGCGCGGCGTATTTTAACCCTTGGTCGAGCAGGTCAGGCTCCGCGGGCGCACCGGACGCCGCCACGGCCATCAAACGCTGAGAACCCCGCGCCGTTTACCGCCGCACCTCGCAAAACTTTCGTGTTCGGAGCTCTCAGCAGGGGGGCACCGTGCCTACGGCTGCTTGTAAACGACGCCGGCCTTCATCACGAAGTCCACCCGCCGGAGCAGGTTGATGTCGGCGAGCGGGTCGCCCGGCACGGCGACGAGGTCGGCGAGTTTCCCCTTCTCCACGGTGCCGAGGTCCCGCTCCTGCCGCAGCACCTTCGCCGCCTCGGCCGTGGCGCACTTGATCGCCACCATCGGCGGCATCCCGGCTTCCACCATGAAGGCGAACTCCTGCGCGTTCTGCCCGTGCGGGGAAACGCCGGTGTCCGTGCCGAAGGCGATCCTTACCCCCGCCCGGTAGGCCCGGGCGAACGTTTCCTGGATGACCGGCCCGACGGCGAGCGCCTTCGGGCGGACGATGGCCGGGTAATACCCTTCCTCCCGGGCCTTCTCCGCGACGTAGCGGCCCGCGGTGATCGTGGGGACGAACCAGGTGCCGCGCTCCTTCATCAGCCGCATGGCCTCGTCGTCCATGTAGGTGCCGTGCTCGATGGTGTCCACCCCGGCGCGGATGGCCCGCTTCATGCCCTCCGCGCCGTGGGCGTGCACCGCGACGGCGAAACCGTAGTCGTGCGCCGTTTCCACGACGGCGCGGACCTCCTCCTCGGTGAACTGCGGGTTCTGGCCGTTGGTCGCCAGGGAGAGCACGCCGCCGGTGGCGGTGATCTTGATGAGGTCGGAGCCGTCCTTGTAACGCTGGCGAACGGCCTGGCGCGCGGCGTCCGCGCCGTTGATGACCCCCTCGCGCGGGCCGGGGTCGCCCTGGTAGCGCTCGTTGTAGCTGTTGGTCGGGTCGGCGTGACCGCCGGTGGTGGCGATGGCCTTGCCCGCGGTGAAGATGCGGGGGCCGACGACGAGACCCTGGTTGACGGCGTTACGCAGCGAGATGGACACGTTGGCCGTGTCGCCGAGGTCGCGCACGGTCGTGAACCCGGCTTCCAGGGTGCGCCGGGCAAACACCGTGGCCCGCAGGGCGTAGTCCGCCGGGTTCATGAAGAAGCCTTCCGTGTAGCTCTTGGGCGTGACCTCGAACGTGAGGTGGGTGTGCAGATCCATCAGCCCCGGCAGGACCGTTTCCGCCCGGCGGTCCACCACGGTGTCCCCCGGCCCCGGCGCGACGAACCCCGGCGACACGTCGGTGATTCGGTCGCCCTCCACCACGACCGTCACCTCCCGCCGGGGGGCGTCCGCCACGCCGTCGATCAAGGTCCCGCAATGCACCAGGGTCCGGGCCGGGGCCGAGGGTGCCCCCAGGACCCCCCAAACGCACCAGGACAGCAGCGCCTGACCAGCCGCCCGGCGCCAACGGCGGAAGACCCGGGGACGGACCCCGCCTCCCACGGCAAACCCAGGCGGTCCGGGGGAGTTCCGACCGGGCTGAAGCGGGGCGATCCACGAGGCGAGGAGCATGGTCCCAGCTTCCGTCCTCGCGCCCGGAATGGGCAAGCCAAAAACAGCGGCACCGGGAGCTGCCCAACGCCGGGGTGCCGTTACGGCCGCAGCTTCGGTTGAGTTTGCCTAACACGAATTAGTTAAAATATTCCAGCCGCCGTTTCCCGTTGAGTTGGTGTTAGTTGTCCGGGTGGATGAGGACGGCCCGACCGCGGGATTGAGCGACACCTCGGCGTTGGCCCGTCGGTTGGGCCTTTCGCGCTGGGCGGTTTCCCGCGCCCTCAACGGTCAGCCCGGGGTCAGCGGGGAGACGCGGGCGCGGGTGCGGGCGGCGGCGGCGCAGGCCGGGTTCGAGCCCAACGCCCATGCCCGCAGCCTGCGCGGCGCGGGTCCCCGGCTCGTTGGGCTGACGTTACCGGCCTTCCGGGATGCGGGCGGGGCCGTCGTCGCGGGCGAACTTGGCGCGGGGTTGCTCGTCCGGGGGTTGCAGCCGGATTGGACGCTCGGGGCCGGCGAGCCGGCGGGCGAGGCCCGGGCCTGGACCCACCACGCGGCCCGGCGCGCGGTCGCCGTCCTCGTCCTCGGGGCCAGGAGCGCACCCCCGGGCGGCGGGGCGGCCGCTTCCCCCGCGTGGCTGGACCTGCGCCGCCGGGGGGTGCCGGTGATCTTCGTCGAGCCCGCGTGGGGAGAGGAGCCCGATGACCTGACCGTCGTGCGCTCGGACCACCGCGCCGCCGCGTCGCTGGTGGCCGGGCACCTCCACGCCGCCGGTCACCGACGGGTCGGGCTCCGGGGATTTGGCGAGCGCGAGCAGCCCCGCGCCCTGGCCTTGCAAGCCGCGTGCGAGGCGCGCGGCCTTTCGTGCGGGGCGGTCGCGGACGGCGCGGGGGCGGCCGGGGACCCCACCCCGCGCGGCGGGGCCCGCCGGACCCGGCAATCTTCCCTTTCCGTTCAACCAGCCAGGTTGGCCGTCCCGCCCCGGGAATCACCGTCCCCGGGTCCGGGGACCGCCCGGCGAGGCCAACTCGCCGCAACCCCGACGGCGCTGGTCGCGGCGGATGACCTCACCGCGCTACGGGTGTTGTGCGAGCACCGCGCCGCCGGGCGGACGGTGCCGCAGGACGGTTCGGTCGTGGGCTACGGCGACGAACCGGCCGGGGCGCTCGCCGCCCCGGCGCTGACCACCGTGGACCCGCAGCGCTCCCAGTTAGTCGCCCGCACCCTGGAGCTGCTCGACGAGCTGCTCCGGGACCCGGGGGGCACCCGGGCGGGCTGCCTCTGGATCGCGCCCCTGCTGCGGTGCCGCGGGTCCGTGGGAACCGTCGTTCCGGCTGGGGAGTGACCCGGAACTGGCACCGCGGGAGGAATCACCAGGAGGGCTTTGTCCCAGCTTCGGGACGCGGAGGAACCCCCGCGACGTCCCCGGGCCGCGCCGCGCCGCCTCGGTTTTCGCAACCGTTGAACGGTTGAACGGGGCCGACCGTAAGAGCGACGGACCCGGGGGAGCGGGTCCGGGCCCGGCGTGAGGCCAGGTCAACGACGGGCGGCACCCGGGTTCGGTTCGCGCGGACGCCAGCCGCCCCCCCCTTCCCCGCGCGACCCCGGCTGCCTGGATTCCCGGCCCCGGCCCTGCCCGTGGCTCGGTCAATCCAGGCTCCACGCCGGACGGCGCGCGTCACCGCGGCGAAAAAATTCGGTTAACACGCTCAATTCCATTGACCAAGGACCAGTAGTCCTGGTATTGGTGGGGGGAAGTGGGGCAAAGTGGGGCCTCACTTGCTCTCACCTTTCCCCCGCCGATGCCGGCCAAGCCCTCCGAACGCCGACCGCGCCACGACTCCCTCCCCGGGGTTGCCGCCGGGTCCGCGGCCGTCGCCCCGGCGGTCTTCGCGGGTGAGTTCCGCCACAGCATGGACCCCAAGCACCGCGTCACCGTCCCCGCCCGCTGGCGTCGCGCCGAGGCCGGGGGGCCGCCGGACGAATACTTCTTGCTCCCCTCGCAGGACAACGAATACCTGCAAGGTTTCCCGCCGGCGGAGTTCGAGGGCGTGGCGCGCCGGGTCAGCGACAACCCGGCCGTGGCTCCCCGCGACAAGCAGATCTTCATCCGCCGTTTCTACGCGAAGGCCCAGCACTGCCCGCTCGACCGGCAGGGCCGCCTCCTGGTGCCCGACGATTTGCGGCGGGTGGCGGGCCTGGAGGACGAGCTCCTGCTCATCGGCGCCCACAGCCGGTTCGAGATCTGGAACCCCGCCCGCTGGAGCCGCGCGGACGCGGACGACCAGGCCACTTACCGGCAGGTCGCGAACCTGGTCGGACTCTAAAATTTCCCCTTCTCACCGCCATGCTCCCCGACGAACCCCGATTCTCCCGGCCGACCATCTACCGGCCCTTCGCCCCGACCTCGAAGCCGCCGGCCGCCTCGCGGAGGTTTTTACCCAACACGTGTTTGGTTCATGACGTGCCTCCCGGCGAGGTGGCACCCGCTCCGCGGGCCTCACCCGGGGCGGGCAGATTGCGGGCACGCCGACTGGCCGCTCGCGTCGTGTTCCGCGCCTGAGCCGATCGCTGAACCCTTTCCTTACCCCGGCATGAAGCCCCGCGTTTCCGAACCGCCCCCGCCCGACCACCGGTCGGACGAGCCGGTTTACCATCGCCC
>CAXTFX010000017.1:19224-22694 GCA_964243185.1 uncultured Chthoniobacterales bacterium | reverse complement strand
ATCGCCAACACCCTTGCCAGCGTCCTGCTCACCGACTACCCGGGCGCCATCGAGATCATCGTCGTGGACGACGGCTGGCGGGACGACACCGCCGCCGTCGTGACCGCGTTCGCGGAGCACGAGCCCCGCGTCCGCCTCCTGCGCCAGCCCAACGGCGGCAAGAGCGTCGCCCTGGCCCACGGCGTCGCCCACGCCCGGCACGAGTTCCTCGTTTTCCTGGACGCCGACACGCACTTCGACCGGCGCACGCTGGGCGCCCTCGTCGCCCCGTTCGCCAGCCCTAAGGTCGGCGCCGTTTCCGGCCACGCTAAGGTCGGCAACCGGCGCACCTTCATCGCCCGCTGCCAGGCGCTCGAATACCTCTGCGGCTTCAACCTGGACCGCCGCGCCTACGACCTCTGGAACTGCATCACCGTCGCCCCCGGCGCCATCTCCGCCCTGCGCCGCCGCGCGCTGGAGGGAGCCGGCGGGTTCAACCCGGACACCCTGGCCGAGGACACCGACCTCACCCTGACGCTGCACAAGCGCGGCTGGCGCATCCGCTACGCCGCTGACGCCGTCGCCTACACCGAGGCGCCGGAGACCGTCCGCACCCTCGCCAAGCAGCGCTTCCGCTGGTGCTACGGCACGATGCAGTGCCTCTGGAAGCACCGGGACATGCTGTTCAACCCCCGCTTCCGCGCCCTCGGCCTGTTCTCCCTGCCCGGCGTGTGGTTCTTCCAGATCGCCCTGGTCGCGCTCACGCCCGTAGTGGACGGCATCCTCCTCGGCGCCCTCTTCGCGGGCAACGCGCGGATCGTCCTGCCCTACGTCCTGGCCTTCCTGCTGCTGGACCAACTCATCGCCGTGCTGGCCTGCGCCCTGGAGGGCGAGCCCCTGCGCCGGAGCTGGCTGATGGTGCCCATGCGCCTGATCTACCGCCCGCTCCTGAGCTGGGTGGTGTGGAAATCCATCGTCACCGCCGCCCGCGGCGTGCTCGTCGGCTGGGGCAAGCTGGAGCGGACCGCCAGCGTGTCGGCGCCGACCGCGAGGGCGTGAACCTTCCTCCTTATGGTCCGCCGATTACGCCGATTGACGCAGATTTTTTGTGGGTGGAAGAGGCCGGCGGCGACCGCGTCCGAAACTCCGAACCCCCGCCTGAAAATCTGCGTCAATCGGCGTAATCTGCGGACGACCCCCGCGTTGTTTGCCCTGGGCCTCGCTGCCTGCAACCCCTCCCCCGCCCCCAGCCCCGCGCCTCCGTCGCCGCCCGCGACGGCCACCGCCCAACTCGCGGTCCCCGTCGCCGGGGCCTACACCGGGGCGTTCATCGCGGGGGACGAGGAAACCATCACGGAGGACAACGTCACCCTCGAAAACATCGAAGCCTTCGAGGCCGAGGTCGGCAAGCACCAGGCCCTCATCGCGTTCTCCTCCTACTGGGGCGAGCAGACGTTTCCCGCCGACGCCGTGGAGATCGTTTCCCGGCACCACAGCGTGCCACTGATCTTCTGGTCCCCCTGGGACCGGCCCTACCTGGAGGAAAAGGGGCCCGACAAGTTCCGGCTCGACGCGATCCTCGCCGGCAAGTGGAACGCCTACCTCGACCGCTGGGCCGACGCCGCGCGCGACCACGGCGGCCCCATCCTGGTCTCGTTCTGCAACGAGATGAACGGAAACTGGTTCCCCTGGAGCGGCCTCCACTACGGCGCCAACGACCCGGTCGAAGTGGGAAGTGGGAAGGCGGAACGCAGAAGTGAAAAGGCCGAGGCAGGCAACGGCGCAACGTCCGCCCCACTTCCCACTTCGACCTACGCCGGGCCGGAGTTCTTCAAGAAGACCTTTCGCTACGTCGTGGACCGCGTCCGCGCCCGCGGGGCGCGCAACGTCCAGTGGGTGTTTCACGTCAACAACTTCTCCGAGCCGTTCGCGCCCTGGAACGCCCCCGCGGAATATTACCCCGGGCCGGACTACGTTGATTGGATGGGCCTGTCGGTCTATGGCCAGCAGTTCCCCAACGGCGAGTGGAAGGACTTCGATTCCATGCTGCGCGAGGGCTACAACGAGCTGTGCAAGATTGACCCCGACAAGCCGCTGATGATCGCGGAATGGGGCGTCGGCGAGTTCCCCAAGCGCGACGAGACCAAGCGCAGCGGCGGCGACAAGGGCCAGTGGCTCGCCGAGGCCTTCGAGAACATGCGCGTGGATTTCCCCCGCATCCGCGCCGCGATCTACTGGCACGAGCGCTGGCAGAACTCCGCCGGCGCCAGCACGGGCTTCTACAGCAACCTGCGCGTCAACTCCTCCCCCGGCGCCCTCAAGGCCTACCGCGAGGGCGTGTCCCTGCCCTTCTGGCTGGCGGAGCCGATGCGGAAGTGAACCCGCTCGGCGTTCCCCGCCTCGTCTCCCCCCGCCCCCGGCTTCCCGCCCCCGGTCCGCCACATCCCGAACGCCCCCCGCGCCAGCCGCCGCTCCGCCCCCGGCAGCCGGGCGCGCGCGCGCTCGAAATCCGCGGTCCGGCACACGACCAGCGCGCCGCCCGGCGGCGGGGTCCACGTTGTTTCCCACTCCGCGCGGGTGACGCTGAGGACCGGGGCGCGGAGACGGCCGTAGAACAGGTAGAACTCCGCGGGGAGCAGGCCGTCCGGCGCCGCCTCGTCGTCCGGGTCGCGCACGAGCACGGCCGTTTCCCCCGGACGCAGCCGACCCTTGAGCGACACCGCCAGCGAGTGCTGGTCCGGGGCCTCGGGCGGGAGGGGGCGGACCTTGTGCCACGCGGGGGCAGCGCCCAGCGCGAACATCCCCACCGCCAGCGCCGCGCCCGCGGTCCGGTGGCCCCAGGACCGCCCCCAGCCCCAGGCCATCGCCGCGGCGGCCAGCGCGCACAGCCCCGGCACGGCCGGCAGGACGTAGCGCACGGAACGGAACCCGCCCAGCGCGGCGGCGAGGACGATGCCCAGACAGATCACGGCGACCTCGCCCGCCGGCGGCACCGCCTCCCGGCGCCAGGACCGGACCCGCCGGGACGCGAGCACCCCCGCCGTGACCAGCGCGAACAACCCCCAGCTCCAGCGCAGGGTCAGCCGTTCCCAGATCTCCCATGCCGAACGAGCACCCAGGCGGGTGGTTCCCCGGAGCTTCCCCGCCTCGTCCAGCGCGAACGCCCCGAGGGCCGGCATCCCGTGGAACGCCGCCTGGAACCCTGGCCAGAACGCCGTCCCCACCGCCACCAGCGCCAGGCCGCCGAGCAAGGGCGCCCGGCCCGCCCGCAGCCCGGCGCGTCCCGCGGGCGAGAGCAGCCGCAGCGCGAGGACCCCGCACAGCGCCCCGGCCGGCAGGGGAATCTTTTGCAAGCTCCCGGCCGCCGCCGCCAACCCCGCCGCCAGCCACCACCGGGGGGCCGCCCGCGCCCGCTCCGCCGCGAGGAGGACCAGCGTCGTCCAGAAGGTCAGCCCCATGTCCAGCAGCCCCCGGGCGCCCTCGGTCGACAG